>JBPOJG010000159.1:0-6137 GCA_052033835.1 Spirochaetota bacterium | reverse complement strand
CTGGATATCCTCTCTTCGGCGCCCCTGATGCTCTTGTCCAGGCTCTGAAGGAGACTGGATTCAATCTTCTTACAACATCGAACAATCAGTCACTCGACAAGGGAAAAAAAGCTCTTCGCAGGACTCTGGATGTTCTGGATTCTTTCGGAATGGCTCATATGGGAACTTACAGAGACAAGGATGATTATGCAAAAAACAAGGTGCTTCTGATTGAGAAAAAGGGAATTCGGTTCGGTTTCCTGTCATACACTTACGGAACAAACGGAATTCCCATTCCCAAGGATGTGGTCGTCAATATCATAGATCAGAAGAGAATTGAGGATGACATATCTTATGCAAAAACACTCGGTGCAGATATCATTATAGTGTACTTTCATTTCGGTTCTGAATATGCAAGGCTTCCTTCAGATGAGCAGAGAAAGACAGTCTCATCCACGTTTGTTTCCGGTGCGGACATTGTGCTCGGAGGCCATCCTCATGTGATTCAGCCTTACGAAACCTGGATTGTGACTGACAGATTCGGTGTAAAGAAGAAAAGGTTTGTTATGTTTTCTCTTGGAAACTTTGTATCGAGTCAGTACTGGCGTTATTCAAACGGCGGTCTTCTTTTTGAATTTGACATCCTGAAGACAGGCGAAGGAAAAGATTTTTCCTTTGAGGTCTCCGGGATAAAATATCATCCGCTGTATGTGCAGAAACAGTATGCTCCCGTATTTCAGTACAATGTGATACCCGCAAAAGACTATCTGGAAAGAAAAACTGACTATAAACTGAATGCAGAAGAAGAAAAGAAACTGACTGAACTTTATAATGATACGCTGGAACATCTCGGAAGGTACAGTTACATCCAATGAAACTTGATCCTGAATTTCTGAAATCCTGTGAAAAGTTTTTCGGAGATCCTGAAAAAGCGGAGGGAGATCTGATTGCAGTCGGGGGAAAAATATTTCCTGAGATTCTTTTTTATGCATATTCACATGGTATTTTTCCCTGGTCGGAGCGTCCTGCCAGATGGTATTCAGTCAATCCCAGGGCTGTCTTTGATCTTGACGGCCTTCATATTTCAAGAACAGTCAGAAAGAAAATACGTAAAAAAATATATAAAATTACTTTCAATAAATCATTTCAGGACGTAATGAAAAAATGTGCCGAAAGAAAAAAAGAAAGCACATGGATCACTCCCGGTTTTCTGAAAGGATACAGTGATTTTCATGATCTGGGGTATGCTCACAGTGCAGAAGCCTGGGATGAGGAAGGAAATCTTTCCGGCGGAGTCTACGGGGTTGCAATCGGCAGATTCTTTGCAGGTGAAAGTATGTTTTCTTCCGGGCAGGATGCAGGAAAAATCGCACTTGCCTGTCTTTTTAATGCACTGAAAAATGACGGATTTACTCTTTTCGATTCTCAGGTACTGACTGAGGTTACTTTTAATCTGGGTGCATATGAAATTTCAAGACCCGACTATCTTCAGCGTCTGAAAGTCGCAGTCAAGATTCCTTATAAGTGGACTGTGCCCGATGCAGATGCCGTTTATGCCGATCTTCTTGAGGTAATGAACAGAGTATGATTACTCTTGCGGCAATACTTTTTACGGCAGGGATCATATACGGGGTTCTTCTGTATTTGAATTCTGAGAGTCATTCAGATATGGACAAAGCAGAAAAGAAAAGGGAAATCTGGGAAGAGAATCTGGACGGAGTCAATGCTGCAAAGGCACTGAAGAAAAAGACCGACAAAAATCTTCCCCGACTTAGAATCTGTCCTGTATGCGGAAAAGCATTAAAAAAGCATGAATATTTATTTGCTTCCATGGAAGAGGCGAGAGGTCAGGAAAAAAGACAGGTGAAGATATACGGATGCAGATACTGTTATCTCGGACTTTCTGATGATCCTGCAATAAGAGAGGGGCTTGAACTCTGATGAAGAGTCTTTCGCTCGATTCGGATCTTTCTGTACTTTCCGGAGTCGGTCCGAAAAAACAGAAGGTTCTGGAAAATTTCGGTCTGAAAAAGATCTCGGATCTTCTGTATTTTTTTCCTAGGAAATATCTTGACAGAAATTTCACAGGGGATTTTTTTCTGAAGGCAGGAGAGACTGTCACTTTTCTCGCCGAAATAAAGTCCTTTTATACAGCACACGGAAAAAAGTCCAGACTGATTGCCGTATGCACTACGAACAGAGGCGAGCAGATTGAACTGGTATTTTTCAGAGGTCTGGAGTTTTTTCGTAAGATTATTTATAAAGGTCTGCAGCTTGCCGTTACAGGGAAACTCGAAAATTTCAGGGGGACATATCAGATTGTTCACCCTGAATATGAGACAGTCACAGAAGATGATCCGTCAATGCTGAAACATTCCGGAAGGATCATTCCTCTTTATCCTTCCAATGAGGCTCTGAAAAATGAGGGACTGGATTCAAAAGGATTCAGGAGACTTCAGATTCAGATTCAGGAATGGATAGATGAAGGAAAGATTTCTGTTCCCGAAATTATTCCCTCTGATCTTGTAAAAAAAAGAAATCTGAAAACCAGAAAGGATGCATTTCTCGAAATCCATTTTCCGGATAATTTTGAATCATTAAAACTTTCACAGTTTCGTTTTGCCTATGAAGAGCTTTATTTCTTTTCAGTTCTGATGGAGTATAAGAAGAATCTCAGAAATGAATTTAAGCGGAAACTCTGGCCACTCCCTGAATCAAAGACAGCTTCTGAGCTGATTCGTTCACTTCCATTTTCGCTTACAGAGGATCAGGAAAACGCAGTAAATCTTCTCAGGAAAAGTTCATCAGCGGACATTCCCTCAGCGGCTCTTCTGCAGGGAGATGTGGGTTCAGGAAAAACTGTGACTGCACTGATTTATGCTCTTCATTATACCGACAACGGAATACAGACAGTCATTATGGCTCCGACTGAAATCCTTGCAAGACAGCATTATATCAGCATTATGAATCTTCTGGGGAACAGAATTTTTCACGGAGTGGAGCTTGTGATAGGCAAGGACAGAGAAAAGTCCAGGCTTGAAAAACTCGACAGAATCAGAAGAGGCGAATCCCTGATTGTGATCGGAACTCACAGTCTCCTTCAGCCTGACGTGCAGTTCCTGGATCTGGGACTTGTCATCATTGATGAGCAGCACAAGTTCGGAGTGGAGCAGAGAGAGACCCTTCGTTCCAAGGGCAAAAATCCCGATCTTCTGGCAATGACAGCCACTCCTATTCCTCGAACGCTCTGTCTGACTCTTTACGGGGATCTGAACCTGATTACCATCAGAAACAAGCCGAAGGGCAGAAAACCCATCATTACAAAATGGTTCAAGGATGACAAAAGAGAGTCTGTATACAGTTCCATGAAAAAATATCTAAAGCAGGGAAGACAGGCTTATATTGTTTATCCGATTATCGAGGAATCGGAAAAGACAGATATGCAGTCCTGTCTGGAAGGATTTGAAAGTCTGAAGAATGTGTATTTCACTGAATTCAGAACAGGACTTCTGCATGGAAAAATGAAGACTGCAGAAAAAGAAAAAGCAATGGCTGATTTCAAAAAGGGAGACGTTGATCTTCTTGTCACTACGACTGTAGTCGAAGTGGGTGTAGACGTTCCGAATGCAGCAGTACTCGTGATTGAAAATGCAGACAGATTCGGGATATCTCAGCTCCATCAGCTCAGAGGGCGGGTGGGAAGAGGTGAACATGAGAGTTTCTGCATTCTTCTTTCCAAGAATTTTATTTCCGATGATGCGGAGGCAAGACTCGAAGCAGTCTGCGGTTCCGAGGATGGCTTTGTTCTTTCTGAAAAGGATCTTAAGATCCGGGGACCTGGAGAACTTTTAGGAACTAGGCAGAGCGGACTGCCTGATTTCAAAATAGCTGATCTGAAAGAGGACGGGAACATTCTCGAAATGGCGAAAGAAGACTCTCTTCTTTCTTTCGGGATTACTGAGGATGTCAAAAATGAAATCAGGGGCAGATTCGAAGAAGGAAATCTTTTATTTCCCAACTGATTCATACGGGTCGAATCTTTTTTTGTTGGTTTCTCATTATGGAATTTTTTGATGGAGTCTGACAATAATCAGTTGATCAAATTTTTTCTTTAGAGGTGTCGATGAACAGAATGTTTCTTTTTTTAATGTTTTTTATCAGCAGTGTATCACTGTATTCACAGAGTTCCGGAGGGGGATCAAAGAACTTCGGTCTAGGACTCTCTGTATTTTCGCCTACCGGCATAACAGGGAAATACTGGCTGGACGATAAAAAGGCGATTGAGGGAACTCTAGGGCTTGGGTATGAAGGAAAAAAATGGGGAAACTATCTGCATGGGGTGCTGCTTTTCAATCTTGCTGATCTGAGTCCAAATGTCCATTTTTATGCTGGCGGGGGACTTGCACTTGCTCAGAGATACTATAAGGAAAAAGAAATTTTTGGGGATCTGTGGAGGAGAAGTGAACATTCTCAGTGGGTTCCTGGAATCAGAGTGCCTGCCGGGATTTCCTACAGAACGGATGACAAGTCTTTGGAATTTTTCGGAGAACTCAGTCTGAATCTTTTCTTTTACAGAGGAACTGATTTGGACCTATGGCTTTCTCTCGGAGGAAGATATTATTTCTGAAAGGCATCGGAAATTGGGATTGTGTAAGACATCTCCTGATGTGCGGTATCAGAATCACGGAGACTTAAGCAAATCTCCGTGCATTTGTGTTATTTAAAGTTTTTCACTGAAGACTCTTCAGATTTTTTTCGACAGCACTGTGAAACAGAGTAGGATTTCTCTGAATGAGGGCCTGCAGAAATTTAAGATTCAGGCTGTTCCATTTTTCATGCTGCATTGTAAGCTTCACAGAATTGGAGAATATTGTCTTCAATATGAAAAGCGCATCCTGTTCGCTCATATCAGCTCTTACCGCAAGAATAGATGTGACCACAATTGTTCTGACATCCTCATCCTGAAACTTGTAAGTCTTTGCAGGAATGTATCCTTTATTATAAGTAAGATTGGTTCCTTTGACTGCTTCATATTTTTCGCCGTAGAATTCCAGAAAATGCAGTTCTTCTTTCGTCTTTTCAGGAAGGGAACTGAAAAGTTTTACAGGATAACCTGCAGTCAGAACAAGCCCGTCCAGTTCCTTCTTCAGGAGAAGTTCAAGTGATTTATCAGGTGAAATCTCTTCGAGTTTGATCTGAGTTGTGTCCAGATCAAAATGTCCTAAAAATAAAAGAGCTGTCTGCTTTGATCCGGAAATGCTGTCTCCGACGGAAATCCTTTTTCCTTTCATATCTGAAAAGTTTTTAATGCTTTTATTTACCAGCACATGTACTTCTTCTCCGTACAGAGGAGTCAGAATTTTAATTTTATCTTTTGCTTTCGGTTCGCCGATTGTATAGTTCTGCAGAACGTCCAGCTGTGTGATTGCCAGGTCAGTCTTGCCATCCATAATCTGCATAATATTGTCTACGCTTCCTTTGGATGCGGAGTGCTGTATTTCAAATTCAGGCAGTGTTTTCAGGGATTCGCCAACGGCAAAATAAGTTCCTTCCTTGAAGCCGGAAGAAAGACGGAATGAAATTTTCTTCTGTGAACATACTGTTACAAGAGAATTACAGAAAAGGAGCATCAATGTAAAACGGATCAGATTCATAGTGTAAATAATGCAGATCAGCGCAGACTGTCAAGCAAAGAGTTCAGAAAACAGTGCCTAAAGAAAAGTAAATTCTCTGAAATTCTCTTCTTTTTTCTGTCTTTTCGGATGAGAAAAAAACAATATTGTCCTCTTTGTTTAAAATGACCGCTTCACAGACTGATACAAGCATATAATAAGGATATTCCGTATTCAGTCTGTCATATTTCCACTGAAGTATGAATTCAGTTCCAGAGCCTGTAAAACCGGAAGCCCTGTTCAGAAATCCGGTGAGAATATTTCTGTTCTGAAAATGATAATTCAGCGATAGGCTGTACATCTGCAGTCCTTTGTTTTCAAAATTCGGTCCTGTATTTGAATCGAGATCCCTGAATACAGGGGATGATTTTCCGGATATATTCTCTGACAGAAGAAAGGAGGAGTGACCTCCGAAAATTCCCGGATCGGAAAGTATGCCTGAAAATCCGTTCGAGTGTCCGTCTGTCCGGCTTTTTTTATCCTTAG
>JBPOJG010000342.1:0-1843 GCA_052033835.1 Spirochaetota bacterium | reverse complement strand
CTTTCAGGCTTCGAGTACAAAACTATGTTAAGGTTTATTACGCTGGCGGGATTTCAGGGTGCTGATTTTGGATTGAAAGGCCGAGATTTGTTTCTGGCATTTTCCGGAGCATTTGATTTTGACCTACTGTTTCCATCCACTGTGTTAAAATCCAGTACACTGCAGGCAGGCATAGCTGCATCCGGAATTCTCTATCTTTTTGCGGCTTTTGGAATTTTCAGCCGCAGGAATCTGCAGTTTTCCATTCTGACTTTTTTTCATCTCCTGGCAATTTCTCTTGTTGCCTATTTGTACCTGAATGGAACAGCAACTCAGTATGCAGGCATACGTTTTACGGAAACAGGTTCCATTTTTCTTACAGGAGTTGCCGGAATCGGCTTTTTGGTTCTGGCTGAAAGACTGAAGTCAAATTATTCTTTTCTTCAAAAAAAATCTGCTTATATCGCATTTATCATTATTTTCTCTTCTGTTTACATGATTCCTCAGATGGAAATCAAAAACCATTTCTGGAGCAGAGTTTTAGGGAAAATCTCTAATTATAATTCTTTTTTTTATGATAAGACTGCTCTTGATCTGGCTGATTATCTGACTCAGGAACAGAAGAAAAAAGATTCCAATGTATACTGGTTTGATGCAGGTCCTGTCTCTTTTGCCGGATCTGAAGTTCTGATGAGAAGGGTCAGGTATTTTGAAGCCTATAACTATGATTATAATTACATTAAAGTACGTTCTTACTGGAAGGATGCTGAGCTGGATATTTTAAATGATGCCTGTCTGAAAAATGCTGTGTTTGCTTTTCCTCCGGTTTGGAGACAGAGAATCATAACAGACTTTTCCGGTTTCAGTTCCCCGCCTACTAAAGAATTCGGTGAATACAAGATTTATGACACAGTCAATTCGTCCGGTGCTGCATTTATCGGGGATGCATGGAATGCACCAATCAAGGCCGATGCTTTCTCCTGGGGAAGATTTTTAAAAGGAAGGGAGGGTGGATTTGTTTTCTGGTCAGTAAAAGAGGAAAGTATTTCTGCTGAGATGAATGTGATTCCGACGGACAAAGATATGGCAGTGGGTATATTTTATGAAAAGAAAAATACTAAACTCCGTTATGATCTCCCGAGACTGAAGGAAAAACACAAAGTCAGATTCAAAATGAAGCTCAGCAAAGGTATGAATGTATTGAGGATCTCTCCTATCAGCAAAACCGCAGCAGAAACTCAATGGGGACATATTAAGCGTTCTGAAACACCGTGGCTTCTGTTTACTGAGGTCAATATCACAAAACCTGAAAAAGAGGTGGATGACGGGATTTACCAGATGTAGGCTGTAAACTCGAACCTGCTTGACAAGGTGTATGCAGATTTAGATATGTTTTCCTAAGCCCATTAATTAGGTGCAGATAAAATACGGAATACTGTCCGGAAGACAGCTTGAGTTTCAGCATTGTGTAATTCGTTTTAACAGCTCTGGAAGGCTTTTTGAACTGAAGTGAAAAATCTGGACTGAGTCGGATAGTATTCCTATTCATACTTGCAAAAGAGGTTGAATGAAAATATCGCTGATTATTCCAATTTATAATGAGGCGGATCATCTGGAAAGTTTTCTTTCTCAGATTGATTCTCTCGTTCTGCCTGCTGATAAAGAACTGGTTTTTGTTGATGACTGTTCGAAGGATGATTCTTTCAGTATATTGCAGAGTTTCGTTTTTTCAAGTCCTCACAGAATCATCAGGCATGAAAAAAATCAGGGCAAAGGGGCAGCCCTGCGGACAGGCATCAATGAAGCGTCCGGAGACATTATACTTGTTCAGGACGCAGATTTTGAATACGATATGTCTGAACTT
>JBPOJG010000479.1:0-12778 GCA_052033835.1 Spirochaetota bacterium | reverse complement strand
GTATGAATCGGGTCTGAGTGCATTGAATTTCGGTGCGAGTGATTCGAAGAAGATGGCACTGAGTCTTGAGCAGGCAGGAGGGTTTGACAGAGTGGTTCTGCTGAACGACGATACGGGAAAGGAGAATCCGTCCCTTCTTCCGAAAAGAGAGAATATTCTGGAACAGTATGAGAATATATTATCAGAGGAACCTCATCTGGTTCTGTTTTATTTTTCCGGACACGGATTTCAGAACAAAGGAAGAAATGCAATCACAGCCATGGATACAGTGATTGCGAGAGGTGCATCAAAGGCATCCGAAACGGAAGGAGCCAAGAAAAATGCCGAAATACAGGAGATTGCAAAAAACATTATTTATATAGATGACTTAATAACCAAGGCCCAGGAGAAAAAAATCACTCAGACACTGTTTTTTCTGGATGCCTGTCGGGAGAAACTTCGGGAGGGAGCGAAGGCAGGAGCAGGAGAGCAGTTCGGAAAACTTCCGGCAGAAGTGGAGAGTGCAAAGGGAGTGGGAGTGTTTATGGGAACAGCGCCCGGAGGATATTCCTATGAGACCAGAGAACTTGACGGAGGAGTGTTCACTCATTATCTGATCGAAGGGCTGATGGGAGGAGTGCAGGACGAGAATCCCGGAAAGGCGGAGTATGTCACCTTCGGTGCACTGAAGGACTATGTGGAAAAAAAAGTAAAGACCTATTCGAAAAAGAAAAAGAACCGCGAACAGATTCCCTACACAGCAGGGGACTATACCGGAAATTTTCTCATCACAGCTACCCGCCCCAAAGGAAAGATACGGAGCGAAATCCTTTCTTTTCAAGTGGATGGAAAAGAAAAACCTGAACTCGCCCGTGTTCTCTTCGATACAAACGACAATCCAGTACAGATGCAGTTCTTTGAAGAAGGAGAAGGAGAAAAATTTATCCCCGGAGACAATGCAGAGGGAATCAGTAAGATACTTTATAAAATCACGGATAGAGAATACAGTACCATCCAGTTCCATATCGACGGTAAACCGGCAGGGGAGACATACTTCAGGATACTGGGCGATGGATGGGAGGTGAAGAGAAAGGAGGGAGATGAATTTGAAATTACGGTTTATAATCGTAGAGGGTACGCTGTTTTGAAAGAAAAGTATGAGAGTAAAGGGAAACTGAAGGATAGAAAAATCATTAAGTACGACGAAAATTGTCTAAAGGTTTCGAAATATGAAGAACTCTGCAAAATGCTCGAAGAAGATTACAGTCAGGACGGAAAACTAAGGGAAAGAACAATTACCAAGTATGATGATAATTGTCTGAAGGAATTAGAACGAGGTGATTTCTGTAAGACAGTAGTAGAAATACAAGCTGCTCAAGGTAAATTGGTGCGAAGAACAGTATTCAGTTATGATGGGAAGTGGAATGAAATACTGAAAGTTAGTACGGGATCGAATGGGAATATCACAGTTGACTCGAATGGAATAGCCCGATATGTCCGCAAGTATAATGAAATCTGCAATAAGAATCAAGATTGTATTGAATTAGAAGAAACTTATGGAGAGAATAACAGTCTCAAGGAAGGGCAAAGTGGGATAGCTCGGAGCCTTTATAAATATGATGAGAACTGCCTTCGCCTGCAGCCAGGAACTATAGGCAGCGATGGTTGCAGAATTCAGGAAAGTTACTATGGAGAGGATGGGAATCTCAAAGAAAGAGAAAATGGGATTGCTCGTTCCATTTACAGATATGATGAAAACTGTCTCAATACAAAAAAGAACAGTTTCTATTGCAGAATATTACAAGAATACTACAGAGAGGATGGGAATCTCAAGGAAAGCCAAAATGGAATAGCCCGATATATAAACAAGTATGATGAGAAAGGAAATAAGATATTGGAAGAGCACTATGGAGAAGACGGTAAGTTGAAAGAAGACTCTGATGGAATAGCCCGATGGATATTCAAGTATGATTTAAATTGTCTTAAAGTGGAAAAAGGCTTAAATGAATGTGTTGATTCAGAAAAAACTTACGGAACAGATGGTCGCTTTCTCTACCTTAGAAAGTATAATTATGATGAGAAAGGAAATAAGATTTTAGAGGAGCGATATGGTGAAGATGGCAAATTAAAGGAAGACTCTGCCGGAATAGCCAGTTACGTATACAAGTATGATGAGAAAAGAAATGTAATCCTGGGGGAGCATTATGGAGCAGATGGCAAGTTGAAGGAATACTCATATGGCATAGCTCGCTATTTATACAAGTATGATGAGAAAGGAAAAACGATATTGGAGGAGCACTATGGAGCAGACGGCAAGCTGAAGGAGAATTCAAATGGCATAGCCCGTTTTGTATACAAGTATGATGAGAAAGGAAATATGATTTTTAAGGAGCTATATGAGGCAGGCAGCATGGTCCGTTATTTGACAAAATATGATGAAAAAGGAAATAGGATACTGAAAGAGCGATATGGAGCAGACGGCAAGCTGAAGGAAGATTCAGATGGAATAGCTCAATGGATAACCAAGTATAATTTGGATTGTCTAAATGCAGTAAAAAGTTCGTATGAATGTCTGGATTTAACAGAGACTTACGGAGCAAATGGAATACGAAAGGGAAATAATGAAGGCATAGCAATATATAAGTATGCATATGATATAAACTGTATAAAGTTTGAAAATCCTGGAAACTGCAGAACAATGGAAGAATTTTATGGGGAAGACGGCAAGCTGAAAGGGAAAGACGGAATTGCAAGAATCACTGTAAATTACAATACAAAAGGATATAAAATATCTTCCACATCTTTCAGTGCCGCCGGTTCGATTGTCGAAAAGAAACTATCTCCTGTGTATTATCATCCGTCCATTCCTGATAAGGTGCTTCAATTGAATTTGGATGAGCTTTTTCGGCCTGAAGAAGTGAAGCTGGAAGATGCGAAGAAAGATTGATTTGGGTTTGCGTGGAATGTTTTATTGAGTTCGTTGGATCACTTGAACCTATCCCCTGTCTGTGCGATTATGAAAAAGCATATAAGCATCACGCGGAGCTTGCACTGAGCTTCGAATGTGACGCGGGGGCGCGGAGGTGTTCTCTGTAATATGCGGAGATGTTCGGAATAGCCGCAAGGCGACGCGGGGCTGGAAAAGCAAAGTCAGATGTAACAAATATCAGCATCTCCTGTTCCTGTGTACAGATGGACTGGCAATGCAGTAAAATTCAATGCACCGGAGTCCTGCCGAACACAGAGGCGGGACTGCGTCCAAAAAAGCCTTTACAGTGTGTCTGAATCCGGAATACTGAACCTATGCTGAGGATCGGTTACGGAGAAGCAAGTTTTGACAATTTGAGAAACAGGGGCGAGCTGTATGTGGACAAAACACATTATATTCCGCTTCTGGAAAACCATACAAAGTTTTTTCTGATCCGTCCTAGACGGTTTGGAAAAAGTCTGTGGATCAGCGTCCTGCACGCGTACTATGACAGAAACAAAGCAGATGTTTTTGACAGTCTGTTTGAAGATCTATATATCCAAAAAAATCCCACAAAATATAAAAATTCCTATCTGGTATTACGGTTCGACTTTTCCGGTCTGAATACAGAAAACGAAATCAGTCTGAAAAATGATTTTACTTTCAGAGTCAGAAAGGAAATCAAGCGTTTTTATCGGGAATACAAAAGCATCTTTGGAGATCTGTTTTATAAAGATTTTGAAAATGAATCAATTTCATTATCAGCGGCACAGATGATCAGTTCTCTGAAAGAAGAAATTCAAAATACTGAGTATAAAATTTATGTATTGATAGATGAATACGACCACTATGCCAACAAGCTTGCATCTGAGGGAAGAGAATCATTTGTGAAAAATATTGTTTCGCAGACCGGATTTGTAAGAGAGTTTTACGAACAGATGAAAATCGGAAGCGGGGAAGGAATATTTGAAAGATTTTATATCACCGGTGTTTCTCCGATCATGCTGGATGAACTGGCAAGCGGATTCAATATCTTAAGCGATATGACGGTTGATTCGAGATTTAATGAAATGATCGGTTTTACTCTGGAGGAAGTCCGGTGGGTGCTGGATAAAGTACCGGAAGAAAGATACATCAGCAAGACAAAAGAAGAAGTCATTCGGGATATGATCCGCTATTATAACGGATACTGTTTTTCGAAAGAGTCAAAGACCCGTCTTTTCAATTCGAATATGGTTCTGTATTTTTTGGAAAAGTTTTCAGCAGTCGGCTATCCTTCCGATCTTCTGGATGAAAATGCAAAAACAGACTACGGGAAACTGCGCGGACTGATTGTGGGATCGAGCGGCAAAAGTAAACTGCAGAGTCTGATAGAAGAGATCAACCTGAATGCAACACTGTCTTTCAATTTAACTAGGAGATTCAATTTTTCGCAGAGATTTGAAGATGATGAACTGAAGTCTCTGCTGTTTTATCTGGGGCTGCTTACTTTCTCCGGTTCTGACGGGTTTAAAATTCCGAACTATGTAATTCAGAATCTGTACTGGGAATACTTCAAGAAATATCTGGAAGAAGAGAAGAATGTTCATTTTGATACATCCCTTCTAGGCCGAGTGCTCAAGGATATGGCACAGAACGGGCGAGTTGAGGGCTTGAGAGAACTGGCAGTCAATTTTTTCCAGGAGAAGCTGTCCGGCTATGATTTCAGCATGCTGACAGAAAAGCATGTAAAGTTCATGTTTGTATCCTATTTTACATTAAGTAAAATGTACAATATAATTTCCGAAAGAGAACTGCCCGGCAGGAAACGGATAGACCTTCTGTTTGAGGCGCATCCTGCATATTATGATTATATAACTTACAATTATATTCTGGAATTCAAATACATCCGCAAAAAAGACACGGAAGAAGAAACAGTTCAGAAGAGACAGGATGCGATAAATCAGGCCCGCGAATACTACGAAATCTATAGACGGGATTTCAATCAGTTCGGCCGTGAACTTCGTTCATTGGCATTGATCGTAACTCATGCAAAGGAAGTGGAACTGATTGAAGTCTGCGGATTCGAAACGGCAAAATGAGCCTAGCGAAACAGATTGCAGATCGAAAATCGAGTTGTTGAAAATTAGTTTCAACAACTCGATTTTAATTTTCTAGAACAAACTTGCAGCTCGCTAAAGCGCGCAAACTTGGAAACCGCGGCTGATGAACCTGCTTTGCACTGCATTCGGCTGCATTGAAATCCGAAATTCATTCGGTAAAAAAAATCTTTACAATTCTGTTCTGTATGAACAATTACGTTATGAAAAAAATCATCCTCTCACTTCTGATTCCCTTTGTATTCTTGAGTTCCGAGTCCGGCAAGGTTAAAAAGACTGCACCTCAAACAGAAAAAAAGACATCTAAAAATAAAATCTCGGACAAAGAGAAAAATTCCCTGAAAAAAGACTCTGAATCTGAAAAGGGGCAGGAGCGGAAAAGCATCATTCTGAAACACCTGGGAGGGGAAGAAACTGAATTTGGCAGACTTTTTATTGGGAAAAACGAAATTCCGGAAGAGATGCAGTTTCTGGAAGAGAAAGACGGAGAATACACGGCCGGAGCAAATAAAGACGGGATCAGTAAAATTATTTATAAGCAGACAGATAAAGAATATTCATCTATATTATATGATGCCAAAGGGAAACGTGCCGGCGAAATCTATTTCAGAATCCTGCCTGACGGATGGGAGGTAATGAAAAAATCGGAAGCAGGCTTTGAGAAGACGGTGTATGATAAAAAAGGTTCAGTTATTCTGAAAGAAAATTACGGAGCAGAAGGTCGGCCTAAAGCAGATGAGTCCGGAATTGCTTCTGTGAAATATGAATATAATGAAAAAGGCAGGATCCTTTCTGAAGAAAAATTTGATGAGAAGGGCAGACCTAAGGCAGACGGGTCCGGGATCGCTTCTGTAAAATATAAATATAATGAAAAAGGAGATATTCTATCGGAAGAAAAATTTGATATAAAGGGGATTTCAAAGGCAGACAGTTCGGGAATTGCACGCACCCTGCATAAGTATAATGAAAGAGGTTCTTCAATACTGACGGAATCCTATGGAACGGATGGAAAATTGAAGAATAACGAGAAAGGATTTGCCCGTTTCGTCAGTAAATATGATGCGAATGGCCGTCTCGAATTGCTGGAGTCTTACGGTGAAGACGGCAGACTGAAGGGAGTTATCTTTGGAATTGCCCGCGTTGCAGTTCAATACGATTCAAAAGGCAATAAGACACTGGAAGAGACTTTCGGTGAGGACGGAAAATTAAAGGCTAATGATCAGGGTATAGCCAGGTCCATAAGAAAATACAGTGAAAAGGGAGAGAAACTGTCGGAAGAATTATATGGAGCCGATGAAAAACTTATTATCAGGACTGTCTATAAATATGATGCAAAAGGAAATCTTTTAGAACTGGAGAGCTTTGGTGCAGATGGAAAATATCAGGGGGATAATAAAGGAATTGCCCGGTATGTAATAAAATATGATGAAAACTGCATTAATTTCAAAAAAGATTCGCTGACCTGCATATCCTTATCAGAACATTATGGCAAAGACGGCAGATTGATTGGGGATGGAATCTTTCAAACCCCCCGTACTGTAAGAAAATTCGATAAAAATGCAAACGAAATTGAAAGTGAGTTTTACGGAACTGATGGAAAATTTCAAGAAGGCAAAATTGCCCGCCAAGTGTTTAAATATTCGGATACGGGAAATAAGCTGCTGGAAGAATTTTATGGATCGGACGGCAAGCTTTTCGAAGTATATGGCATAGCGCGAAAAGTATATAAATATGATGAGAACTGCCTGAATTTCACGGCCCACGCAAACGTTTGCAGGACTTTAGAGGAAAATCAGGGAGCTGACGGAAGTCTGCGGGGAGACTTTTATAACATAGGCCGAACTGTCTTTGCGTTTGATGAGAACTGCATTCGTATAAAGAAAATCGGAAATGAATGTTATTCAAAAATCGAATATTTCGATGTGGATGGAAAGCTTAAAGAAAAGATCGGTGCTGCAATAGAACGGAATAAATATGATTCAGACGGAAACCGCATTCTTCAGGAATATTACGGGAAGGACGGAAAACTGAACGGAGAAGGAAGAATCGCAAGAATCACTGCCAAATATGATACGAAAGGATATAAAATATCCTCTACTGAGTCTGATTCCGAAGGTTCTGTCGTCGGAAAAGACTTTTTTCCTGTTTTTACTCATCCCTCATTTCCTGGCAAAGTTTTTCAGCTGGTACTGGATGAATATTTTCTTCTCAAGGAAGTGAAGCTGGAAGATGCGAAAAAGAACTGATTTTTAACATTTCCTGAATGCTTTTCTAAATCCATTGCATTGTTTGCAGCGGATAATTTAAGATGTTCACTCCGCTGTGTTCGAATTAGCCGCAAGGCGAGAGAGTCTGTATTCGGAACTGCAGCTTTCTTGCTGAGGCTCGAATTTCTTTCAGCAAAAATTTCTTTACAAATCCATACTGTATAAACAATTACCGTATGAAAAAAATTGTCCTGTTCCTTCTGATTCCTTTTGTGTTTTTGAGTTCCGAGTCCGGCAAGAAAAACAAGACTGTCCGTAAGTCCGAAAAAAAAACGGCTGAAACTAAAATCTCTGACAGAAAGAAAAATTCTCTGAAAAAAGAGTCTGAATCTAAGGCAGGGAAGAAGAGAGAAAGCATTGTTCTGGAATGGAAGACTGGATATGGCAGGCTTTTTATCGGAAAAAACGAAATTCCGGAAGAGGTGCAGTTTCTGGAGCAGAATTCCGGAAAATACATCCCTGCTGTCAATGAAGACGGAATCAGTAAAATAATTTATAAAAAAACAGACAAAGAGTATTCATCCTTACTGTATGACAGCAAGGGGAAACGTGCCGGAGAAGTCTATTTCAGAATCCTTTCGGACGGATGGGAGGTGATGAAAAAATCGGAAGCCGGCTTTGAGAAGTCTGTCTTTAATGCAAAAGGATCTGAGGTATTGAAAGAGACCTACGGAGCCGACGGAAAGCTTAAAGCAGATGAGTCCGGAATTGCCTCCATAAAATATAAATACAATAAAAAGGGCAGCCTCCTTTCGGAAGAAAAGTTTGATGCGAAGGGCAGTGCGAAGGAAGATAAGGAAGGGATAGCGGGCAGGAAATATAAATACAATAAAAAGGGGAGCCTTCTCTCGGAAGAAAAGTTTGATGAGAAGGGCAGACTCAAGGCAGACGGGTCCGGAATTGCTCTCAAAAAATATCAATATAATGAAAAAGGAGATATTCTATCGGAAGAAAAATTCGATTCGAACGGCAGACTGAAGGCTGATCACTCCGGAATTGCCCGTTCGGTGACCGGATATGACGAACAAGGACATAAGACTATTCAGGAGACCTACGGAGAGGACGGCCGACTCAAGGCAGACGGTTGGGGGATAACTCGAACTGTATTCCAGTATGATTTGAATTGCATACATCTTAGAAAAGACCCTAGTATGTGCAGAACTTTGGAAGAATATTCAGACGAATCTGGAAAAGTCTACCTCAAGACTGTTTCCAAATATGATAAAAATGGATATCGTCTAGATGAGGAAAATTTTGGAGCAGACGGAAAATACAGAAATAATTTGATGAAGACTGCAAGATCTGTATTTAATTATAATGAAAATTGTATTCAAGCAAAAAAAGATCCGAGCTACTGCATTTCTCTTGCAGAATACTATGACGCGGACGGAAAACTCAATGATCCAGGATTTTCCCAGGTAGAATACTATGATGCAGATGGAAATCTAAGTGAATTTGGAGGTTCACTGCGGCACGCACGCAATGTCGTCAAGTTTGATCAAAAGGGAAACAGAATAGAAAGTGAATATTACGGAACCGACGGAAAAATTAAAAAGACTGATACTGTCCGTACTGTATATAAATATTCAGATGCGGGCAATCTGATACTGGTAGAAAATTATGGAGCGGACGGTCTTCTTATTGAAGAAAGCAGCATAGCCCGAAAAATATATGAGTATGATGAGAAATGTCTGTCTGTCAGAAAAGATCAAGCGAACTGCAGAACTCTGGTAGAATACTGGAGAGCGGACGGAAGCCTTCAGGACCATACCTTGCTGGGTGCAGCCAGGACTGTGTATGCGTTTGACTATGACTGTCTTCGCTTGAAGAAAAACACCACTGATCTGTGCAGGTCAAAAATTGAACATTTCGGAGAAGACGGGAAACCTCGTGAATGGCTGGGGACTGCGAAAATACTTATTAAATATGATGAGAAAGGAAATACTGTTCTGGAAGAATCTTATGGAAAGGATGGAAAACTTACAGGAGATATGTACGGAATTTCCCGTACTGTCAGAAAATACAATACAGAGGGATATGAAATATCCTCTACTGAGTCTGATTCCGAAGGTTCTGTCGTCAGAAAAGAATTTTATCCTGTGTTTACTCATCCCTTATTTCCGGAAAAAATCCTTCGGCTGGAACTCGATGAATATTTTCTTCCCCAGACAGTGAAGCTGGAAGATGCGAAGAAGAATTGATTTGGGTCTGGTTGAAAAAGTATCACGCGGAGCCTGCCGAATGTGACGCGGGGTCGCGGAGAAAAAATGCAAACTTGGAAGCTGCCGCAAACTTGGAAGCTGCCGCAAACTTGGAAGCTGCTGCTTCGAACGCAAACCCATCTGTCGTCTTATCGGCTATCCCGACGACCGCCTTGTCATCCCGAACGGAACGCAGTGGAGAGAGGGATCTTAAATCATTTGGCAAGGAAGACTTCTTTTGGAACGAAAGGAAGGCTGTCTGACCTCACCCCGGCGCTGCCACCCCTCTCCATTGCGTGAAGGGATTTCGCAATGGAGAGGGGCTGATTAGGAATACTTTGCTGTGAGAGAAGGCTGTCTGCACAGGAAGCGTAAGATCCTTCCAGCAAGCGTAGAAGCTGCTGTCAGGATGACAAATTAGTTCTCTGAATAGAGTCTGTCTAGAGCCTCGGGAGCAGGGTTTCATTTTCTGAAAAGCCGGCGATTTTCAGAAATTCCACTTCCTTGGTATGAGAAACGATCATCGCCACTGAGCGGAGTTCTCTTCCGAACTGCTTGAAGTCTCTTCTGTAGATTTCATAGTATTCCTTTGCCTGAGCTGCGGCTTCCGTTCTTTTTTTCTCCGCTTCCTCGGGGCTGTCGGACTTTCGAATGTATTTAAATTCTATTATAAAGTTATATTTTACATAATTATAATAAGCTGGATGGGCTTCAAAAAGCAGGTCTATTCTCTTTCTTCCGGCGATTTCCCGTTCGGAGACTATATTGTAGAGTCTGCTGAGAGTAAAATAGGAGATGAACATAAATTTTACATGTTTCTCTGTGAGACCGGAATAATCATAAGAGGACAGACGGTTCTGAAAGAAGTCGAGAGCCAGTTCTTTCAGGTGATTTACCTCGCCAGTTTCCGACATTTCCCGCAGAGCACTGTAGAGAAGATTCATGTCAAACTCGATTCCGCTTTCTTCCAGAAACTTCTGCAGATATTCCCAGTGCAGATTCCGTATGACATAGTTCGGAATGACAAACTGATTTGGCAGATCACTCATTGTAATCAGTCCGAAGAAATAGAGCAGCGACTTGAGTTCATGACTGTTCAGACGTGCTTCAAAGGAAAACCTGCTGACTAAAGGAAAAGAAAGAACCTGTTTTGTGTTGATTTCTTCTATGATCTGCTTTAAGTTTTCCTTTCCGCTGCTGCCTACGATCAGACCTTTCAGTCTGCTGTAGTCAGTCTTTACATTCTGATCGAGTATCTCTTTAGGGTAACCCACATCATTAAAATACTGAAAGAAATATAGCACCATATCCGAATTAAAGACGCGGGAGGAAGAGTCTTCAGAAAATTTATATCCATTATAATAAAATACGAGATCGGAAAACACTTCCTCCTTGCTCTTTGCGGCATATCGTTCTTCCGGAATCATATCGAGAACAGAACGCACCTCTGCATTCGTGAAGCCGAGCATTTCATTGAATTCAGGATGAGTCGTCATATTGCTCATGATGTTGAATCCGCTTGCCAGCTCATCGAGCATGATCGGAGATACGCCTGTAATGTAGAATCTTTCAAAGACTCCCTCGCCGCTTGCAATTTTCATCTGCTCATAAAACTCACGGACAAATCCTGTGCGGGATATAATATCATTTACAAATGATTCCTTTCCTTCGGCAGCGAGCTTGTTTGCAAAATGATCGTATTCGTCAATAAAAGTATAGACTTTTGCACCGACACTGTGTGCTTCTTTTTTCAGTTCTGAAATCATCTGAGAAGCTGCAAGCAGAGGTGACCGTTCTTTGAACCGTAAATAATTTTCCTTTCCCAAAAGAGATTCATTTGCTCTGAAAACCTCCTCAACCGAACCTCTGACTCTGAAGTTGAAATCATTCCGCAGTGCGTCAAGGCTGATTGTCGTCAGACCGGAAAAATCGAATTTCAGAATCAGATAGGAATTTCGCAGGGGAGTCGGATTTTTCTGAATGTAAAGTCCTTCAAAGAGTGAATCAAATTTTTCCTTTCTGTTCAGATCGTAATAGTCCATCAGAACGCTGATCCAGAGACTTTTCCCGAACCGGCGCGGACGGATGAAGAAGAATTTTTTTACCTTCTCCATGGAAGAGATGAATTTTGTTTTATCTATGAAAAGGCTGGAATCATTCCGTAAATTTTCGAAATTGGACTCACCGTAAGCAATCTGCAGCATGAGACGACTGTCTCTGCTGAACTTCATTCAGTCAAGCAGAATGTCTTTATGGAGAATTTCGAACATCAGCTTCAGTTCATCTTTGCCGGCAGGAACCGGCCACGAAAACGATTCATAACGCGTATCGTGGCAGATTCTGGACACAACTGTATAGACCTGATTTTTGGAGAGCAATATTGCTTAGGTGTCAGTGCTGCCAGTGCCTATAGCATTTGCGATCTTGATTACTTCGCCGGGCACTTTGCCAGCGCACTGCCGATTTCGTTGCATCGAGGGGATTTCGCTTTGTTGTTATTACACGCACCCTGGAAAGTCTTCTTGCTGTCTGCGAGATTGTCACAGATCATCTTTTCAGCCGGTGTCAGTCCCGTTGGTTGTGGAGTCGCAGGTGGTGGGCACTTTGCCAGCGCACTGCCTATTTCATTGCACCGAGGGGATTTCGCTTTGTTGTTATTACATGCACCTTGGAAAGTCTTCTTGCTGTCTGCGAGATTGTCACAGATCATCTTTTCAGCCGGTGTCAGTGCTGCCGGTTGTGGAGTTGCTGGGCATTTTTCAAGCGCACTGCCTATTTCGTTACACCGACTTGATGTCGCTTTGCTGCTTTTACACACATTTTGGAAAGTCTTCTTGCTGTCTGCGAGATTGTCACAGATCATCTTTTCAGCCGGTGTCAGTGCTGCCGGTTGTGGAGTCGCTGGACACTTCTCAAGCGCACTGCCTATTTCGTTGCACCGAGCGGATGTCGCTTTGCTGTTATTACATACATACTGGAAAGTCTTCTTGCTCTCTGCGAGATTGTCACAGATCATCTTTTCATCCGGTGTCAGTGCTACTGTTTGTGCTTGCAGCGTCGGCTGCACCAGGAGTGTCGCAGCGCAAAGCAGTGCGATGGGTAGAATATGAATATTTGTTTTCATTCGCGATATATTTTTCGTAACCTATCAGCCTAGAAAATAAAAGAGTAAAGTATTCAGATCAGTTTGTACGAATGGTATAATGTGGGCAAGAGAAGAGTAATCCGAATCAATCTTCAGGAAGAGAAAGATATTGAAAAGAT
>JBPOJG010000161.1:0-2458 GCA_052033835.1 Spirochaetota bacterium | reverse complement strand
AGACTTCTTGTTCAGGTTCACGGCTCCATAGAGAGTATTCTGTTTGAATAGCTGTTATTGGATGTATTTTATGTGCTCGTCGAATCGTTTCAGCATTCACTTCTGATAAACCAATGTATTTAACTTTACCTTGTTTTACCAAATCAGCCATTGCTCCAACAATTACTTCAATCTCAACATCAGGTGCTTGACGATGCATATAGTATAAATCAATGACATCTGTTCCTAAATTTAAAAGACTTTGCTCACAGGCTTTTCTTATATAGTCAGGTTGGCCATTAATACCAAGCCATTCACCTTTGGGACCTCTCATTACTGCGAATTTGGTTGCCCAAACAACTTCATTCCATCTGTCTTTAAAAGCTTTCCCGATTAACTTTTCATTGGCTCCACTACCATACATATCTGCTTTGTCAAAAAAATTGACACCTAAATCAATGGCTTTATGCAAAGTATTGATAGATTCAACTTCTCTCATAATTCTCTCCAATTCTATTCCACAAATTAAAAGCTTTTGTAATGAGGATATTCCACTGGTATCCAAGAAAAGCCTGACTTTAAAAACCTTGTCACCCTGTTGTGCGCAGTCCTCCTGCAATTGCGTTGACTGTGAGCAGAAGAGGTTCCAAAAGTTTTTCTGCATCCGCTGTTCTTTCTTCTTTCAGACAGTCTCTCCATTCTTTGAGAAGACTGATCTGTTTTTTATGAATTTCTAATAGTCCTTTGGATCTCATTTGAATTGTGAAAAACATTCTTGGTCTTCTTTCCTCCACCGGCTTGCCGAATATTTCCGAAAGGACAGATTTTGTTTTTTCGTATTCATTCAGTATGCAGTTGAGGAAATAATTCCGATATTCGTTTGATTCGACAAGGCTTGCATATTTTTTCATGATTTCAACATCCACACTCATTAAATTTGCCTCAATATTCATTACGGCATGGCGGAAGAAATGCCAGTTCCTGACCTCTGTAGGCAGCAGTTCAAATACCTTTGGATTTTTATTCTTCAGTTCTGAAAAGGCTGTCCCTGCACCGTACCAGCCCGGAAGAACGAATCTGGACTGATTCCAGCTGAACACCCAAGGAATTGCTCTCAGATCTCCAAGTGTTCTTTTTCCTGTTCTTCTGGAAGGTCTTGATCCGTGTCGACTGTTTTCAATGATATCGATCGGTGTTGCCTGTCCGTAAAATTCCATAAAACCCGGAGACTTCAGAAGTTCCTGATACACTTCTTTGCTTCGAGATGATACTGATTCCATATGCTCTTCGAGCGGATGCTCTTTTTTAGAAAGGCTTCTGTGTTTGATTGCAGTGGATGCAGCGCTTGCAACCAGAAGTTCCAGGTTGTATGTTGCGTTGTTCCAGTTGGCAAACTGCTGTGCAATGGATTCTCCCTGAATTGTCATTCGAATGCTTCCTGTAAAGGACGTATGCGGAAGCACCTGCATAAATCTGTGAGTCTTTCCGCCGCCCCTGCTGATTGTTCCACCTCGACCATGAAAGAAACGAATCTTCACTGTGTTTCTGTTTCCTGTTTCAGTCAGTCTTTTCTGAGCGGTATACAGATTCCACTGGCTGGCAAGAATTCCTCCGTCCTTATTGCTGTCGCTGTATCCGAGCATTACCTGCTGAATTGGAGTGGGATATTTTTTAATTTTTGCGGTATACCGAAGACTTCTTCTGGTCATTGGGTGATTCAGAAATCTTTCCAGTATATCGGGAGCTCTTTCCAGATCCTCTATTGTTTCAAACAGAGGCACAACCGGAATAGGGCAGACGAGTCCTTCTTCAGTTGCTGCCAGAAGACCTGCTTCTCTGGCAAGAATGAATACTGTGAGCAGATCGGAAAGACTTCTTGTCATACTGACTATCAGCGCACCTAGTGAGTCGTATCCGTATTTTTTGATATGACTTGCAAGAACTCTGTAACATCCTATGACAGCATCGGCTTCCGTTCCGCATTTCATATCAGGAAGCACAAAAGGACGGGGTGAATTCAGTTCCTGAGTCAGAAAGGAAATCCTCTTTTCTTCACTCCAGACAGAAAAATCATAGTCAAAGATTCCGGCAGCTTTCAGAAGCTGAGACAATGCTTTATCATGAAACTTACTGTTCTGGCGAATATCGAGAACAGCCAGATGAAATCCGAAAGACTGAATCACTCTCTCTACCGGGATGATTTCTTTTTCCACTATGCGGACAGCATTGATGCTTAAAAGACTTTCTTTCAGAAATTCCAGATCTTCCAGAAGTTCCTCTGAATTTCTATAATGATAATTAGATAATTCTGCTATATGAGGAAGTTTCTTGTATACCAGGCTGATGAATTGACGCCAAGGTTCGCCGGGGTTTCTTTCCAGGCATTCCTTTCCTTCACTTCCCAGTAAAGCAGCATATTCCTGAATTTTTTGAAGAAACTTTTCAGAAGGTTTCTGGATTCTGTCAGAAAGGCTTAAAT
>JBPOJG010000543.1:0-6101 GCA_052033835.1 Spirochaetota bacterium | reverse complement strand
TTTTTATAAACTATAAACTATAAACTATAAACTATAAACTATAAACTATAAACTATAAACTATAAACTATAACTCTTGACACTTGCTTTTGTCAATGAGAATAGAAACATTTTTAGAGGTATTTATGACAAAAGGCATCTTCCTTTCAGCAGTTATGACTTTGTTTCTTTCAGTATGCAACCGAATCGGCGTGAGTCAGAGCTGTCTTTCCAAATGCAGCAGCCAAAACAAAGCCTGCCTTGCAATAAACTATGCATCCAACAGCAGTCTGACAAATTCTCTCAGCAGCAGTTCTTCTTCAAGTTCAAATTCCGCAACAAAGACAGAAACCGAACCGAATGATACATTCGTCACTGCATTTGAAAATGGGAACGCTTTTGGAGTTGGATCAAGTGTGAGCAAATATATATATGAAGGGAAAGTAAGTTCTGCAACAGATATAGATATCATATCATCTTCCACAAGTTCTTCCTCTTTCAAAGGAGTATCATTTACGCAAAGTGCAGCGAGTCTTTCCTTAGTAAACTGTGAACTTTTTTATGGAACCAATTCAATGTCATCACTTGATTCATCTTTACCAACCAGCAGCTATGTCAGTGCCGGAAAAATGAACCCTTCCTACATTTTTCCCTATCAAAAAGACATATTTTATAGAGTTTACATCATCTGCAAGGGGACAGCAAATTCGAGTTATTCAGTCACTGCAGAAGTCTATGATCCAAGCGTTTCTCCTGCTGTGGCAGTAGGTGCGACGATAAACAGCACTTCTTATGCAAACTGTGTTTCTTCAGAAAAAGCATGTCAGAAGAACTGCAACAGTAAGGGACTGTTCTGAACCTCACCCCGGCGCGGCCACCCCTCTCCACGACAGTGAACTGATGTCGCAGAGAGGGGCCGAGGAAAACATTTTACTGAAAGCCAGAAAGCATTCCACGACCTCTCCCTCTCCATAACGAAGTCTTTAAACGTCGCTATCGCTTTTGAAGTTCAGGCTACGGACGGAAGCGAGATCAGGGGAGCAATTGCCGAAGAAAACAAGGACAGCATCACTGTACAGACGGATGTAGGACTTCGTTCAGAGCATCTGGTTTCTCCCGGAAAGGGAAACTATGATTTTTTCAATACTTTCCTTTACGGGAAATACAACTGGAAAAGATCAGAGCTTCTTGATTTTTACGGAAGCCTCGGTCTGGGTCCTTCTTATGCAAGATACAGATACGAGGGAAGCAGTACAGGAAAAGAATCTGACTTAGGGTTTCGGATGCGGTGAAATTTCAAAGAGGGAGGCTTTTTAATTTTTCAATCCGTTCAATGAAATTTTCTTGCAATATATTTATTCATACGTTTTCCTATGTGTATGCAGAGGTGTATAAATGAGAACAAATATTGTCCTCGACGATGAGTTAATGAAATTGGCATTCCAGTATTCCGAGTTTAAAACGAAAAAAGAAATCATCCACCAGGCACTGACGGAATTCGTTGAGAACAGGAAAAAGAAAGATTTAAGAGATCTGAAAGGAAAGATTCATTTTCAAAAAGATTATGACTACAAGAGCCTGAGGTCAGGAAAATGATTTTAGCAGATACTTCTGTCCTTCTGGATTATTTTTCCGGGAACAGCGGTGACCATGTGGAAAAATTTGATGAGATTTTACAGAAGGAAATCCCATTTGGAATCAGTCAAATAATCTATCTGGAAGTTCTGCAGGGATCTTCCTCTGAAAAAGAGTTCAAAACTCTGAATGAATACCTGGAAACTCAAAAATTTTATGAGCTTAAAAACCTGGACTCCTATAAAAAATCCGCAGAAATATACTATAAGTGCAGAAAATCGGGAATAACTGTCCGTTCCACGATTGACTGCCTGATTGTCCAGACCTGCATTGAAAACGATTTGTATTTACTTCATAATGATAAAGATTTTGTCCACATCTCAAAAGTGATCAAAGAACTGAAGTTTTACTGATCCATTAGCTTTTCCTAATGCATTTATAAAATTACAGATTCCAGGTCTCATATCCTATTTGTGCAAGGTGAATTAATAATATGTAAATCTCATTAGAAATCAATGTCAGAGTTTTCATTATAGATGAAATTAAATGCCAAGGGTGAAATTCGGTGTATCCTGGAGAAATTATTTCTCTTTGATTCTGTCCTGAATCGAAAAAGGTTTTCTGGCTGTATGCCAGACGGCAATAATGATAATCCATGGTGTCTTAATTATATAGTACAAATAGTGACTGAACCCTCTTACTTCCGTTCTGCGGATTCCGAAAGAATTTTCCGAGTATTTGTCTGGTTTTTCCGAAACAGAATGAATTTTGGAAAAGGTATTTTCGATAAAAACCTTCCCTAATCCTTCCTTTTTCTCCTCATAATATTCATAGATCTCATCTAGATCCTGGTCCGCTTTTTTGGTAAAATCTATAATTGAATCCCAAGTTTTTTCTCCCATTTCGCCTTCACTTCCTCGCCGGTGAAAGTATTTTCAGAATTTTCTTCATACTCTCGAAGTCTCTCTAGAAGTTCCTTCTGAAGATCAGGGTGAAGCCCGGATGCGCCCGGATTAGGATCATATTTTTCGTGCAGAAATTCAATGAAGTCCAGCACCTGATCCTGCTGTTCGGAAGAAAGCAGAGAAAATATCTCCAGAAGTTTTTCGGACTTGGAAGCGGCAATGGCAGTCGTATTCATACAATCATTTTCTGCAAAGAAATTTCTCTGTCAATACGATTATGCTTTCCTGTATCTTCACCAGTGTGGGGTGTGTGGGTTAGACTCAATTGTTTAGACCACTTGTCAAGAAAAAGCAGAAAATAAAAAACTTATTGAATTTCAGTATTTTTTTTAAAGAAACGGGATACGGAAAAACTGGATACAGTTCCGGAGACAATGCTGTTCGAAGAAGGAACATAGGCACTGGAAGTATTCTGAGTCACACCGGCATAGGTTCTTCCGCCGGTATAGAAGATTGTCCCGTTCAAGGCACAGCCTGCCATATCCGCACGTGGAAAAATGGAGGAAGTCGTACTGATCGCTGTCCAGGAATTTGTAGACGGAGTGAACTGGTAGATTGTGTTTACCGGAGGAGCAGAAACGGACACTGTGGGACCTCCTGCAATACTTCCGGATATAATGTATATGCTTTGACCCACAACGCCTGTCACTCCTCCCGCAATTGCAAGCGGCATGGATGTCATTGTTTTCCAGGTATTCGTATCAGGACTGTATTCTTCCACCGCATTTGTCAGAGTATTCAGATTGGAAGCGATTCCACCCATCACATATATCTTTCCTCCGAGTGCAGCTGCCTGAGCATAGGCTCTCGGAGTCGGAAGTGAGGTATAATTTGCATACCATTTGTCATTGTTCCAGATTTCCGACCAAGCTGACGCTTGGTCGGAAATCTGGAACTGCCGGAGTCCTGCCGGACAGGCCCAAAGGGGTTTTACAAACCCCTTTGGAATCCCCATATTTTATATATACTATATAATGAAAGTCAAAGAATTGGGATTTTAGCCAGCTTCAGAAGTTTGGCGAAGGGCGAAGCCCTTAGCTTGCGAAACCGCCGGCAGGCCCCAAATTATTCCCTTTCTAATCGAGCGAAGCAACAAAGCGGGATTAGAAAGTTCAGTCTTGCAGAATGCTGTGTATGTATTGTAGTTCCTGTGGGCAGACCGGTCAGGTTCACAACGTGGGTTTTCCCCTGCTTCAGACTGAACGCTGTATTTTCAGTTCCGTTCGGTCCATAGACAATATATCCGTTTGAGGAAGAAGAACAGGTCCAGAATACGGATGCAGTGCTGTATCCCACATTGTTTACAAAATAGAAGAGCAGTTTCAGATCTTCTGTCCTGGAACCTTTCGACAAGGGTGCACTATCGCAGGAGAGGAGAAAAACTAATAACAGAGTCAAACAGATGTTTCTCAGCATTTGTTTATCTCGCAGAATTTAGCCAATTCTTTTTTGAATTCTATCACAGATGGAGTGAAATTAAAAAGATCATTTGCTGGCACCTGCCATGCATCCGGTTCAACAGGATACTTAGAGTTAAGATTCCAGATCGTACTGACAAGCCAGTATTCACTGTTATAGTGGTAAGCAGCAACCTGATTGAAATTTTTATCAAATATATAATAGGAAGGTCTGATTTTATTATGCTCTACAGAAGGAATCATTCCCAAAGTAAGAACATAAGGAATAATGGTGGAATAATAGGTCAGATAACCCAGCCAGCTCAGTTCTCTTTCCACAGGCAGAAATTTTCCAACGACATAATAATCTGCATCCGATTGCAGATTCAGGATTTTTCCTTCATCAGTCAATTGAAATGTTTCGGCAAAACCGTATACAGACTGATTTCCATATTCATTAAAATATAAGTCAGCAAATTTTCTGAACCTTTTATCTGCTGGATCAATAGACGTTGGATCTGCTTTCCCTTTTCGAAATTCCCTGAAAAAACTGTCAGCCCAAATGATGGCAAACCCAGATATTGCACAGACATTGTGGTTTTTAGAAATCTGAAAAAAATTTGCATATTTCTTTTCTTGCGACCATATTGCTACTGTTGATTTGCAGACACTGTCATCAGGTAGACATTTCAAGTTTATATATTTTGTTTTCTTAAAGTAGCAGACAGCTTTAGCAAAGGAAGGCGGAAGAACGATTGCACCTGGAAGGACAAAGGTTAGAAATCCTAAAAATACCATCTTTTTCTGATTGTCCTTTTTGATAGTAACATCCTTTTTAAGCATTGAATGAAGCGAACTCCAATTACTGTTTGAGATTAAAAAATAAGACTTACATCCATAAAGTAATAAAAAACAGGTAAATATAATAAAAAAACGATTCATTTTACTGACTCCAGCACTAGTTCAAAAATCTTTTGGAATCTTTTGAAACCAATTCATCAACCCTTCTGAAATTTTCCCACTTGGGTAAACAAATGCTGATTCACGGACAGCCACTTTAAAAAGCAATACATTTCGTGCTGAAAAAATATCTTTTGCTCGATTACCCCAGTAATATTTTACACTATCAACGGCATCTTGTCGTGGAAATTTACTTTGCGCTGAATTTACTTGATCTAAAGAATGATTAATATCCTTACCAGAATTCTGTACTATGTCCATCGTATCCTGCAATATACCATCCATCCCTTTAAATCCTATTTCTTCTAGTGCTGGAATTCCCGTTACAGAAACAGCAAAAGCTGCATTGCTTCCCATCTGCTGACCATATTCTGCTCCTTCCTTGTCCCACTGATTAAAACCTTTCCAATACCCTCCTACAAGACGACCAGCAGTCTGAAAACCGAGATCCATTGCAACACCCTTTATAAACCCGGCCACTGCTTCGTTAATCAACTCTTCTGCTGTTTTTTCCAAAGTGGCTTGAAGAGCAAGATACATTGCTTCAGTTCCTGTTCCATAGCTCAAAACAGTGACAATGATAGTGACAACAATAATTGCTACTTGTATCGCAACTTGTCTCATCTCATTACGTCTTTCCTGTTTTTCCTGCTGTTTCTTTTCATGCTTCAAATATGCCATTCCCAAAAGTTTCTCTGTCGGTGTCCCTTCAGTGACAACGTGCTCAATCATTGCACTTTTGATATCCTTCATCATATTGTCCCACCACTTTGGTCTGTTGCCTGAAGGATCATTGAATTTCATTGGATTTCCGGACACATACATATATCTGTTGTCTCCGTTGGCTCCGCCGACGTTTCCTATACTGTCCGCTGTGATGAATCTTCCGAGTGCAGGGTCATAATACCTTGCATTGTAGTAGTACAGTCCTGATTCGTTGTCTGCCGCCCGGCTCGCGAAGCTCGCCCCTAGCAGGCCTGCGTTTTGCCCGCCAAGCTCTGGAAACCGGCTTTGCAAAACTCGCCTCTGGCCTGTATACTTTCGCCGAACAATATCAGGGCCCTTGGAATAGTCTGTATTGATATCGCCGTAAGGATTGTAGGGAACCTCTAAAAACAGCTTCCTGAAAACAGTGAGGAGACTGAGTTGAGCAGTTTTGCTCCGATAATGAAATACCATTAAGAAGAAATGCGGGAAAACGGAGTTTGTACTGATTTCAGGTGTTC
>JBPOJG010000521.1:0-13726 GCA_052033835.1 Spirochaetota bacterium | reverse complement strand
TCATCTGCGACATCACTGCTGCAAAGAAATTCGGTTTCAATCCAAAAATCCGTCCAAGACAGGGAGTTGAAAGACTCATCCGCTGGATAGAAGCAAACAAGTCGGTATTTGAAATTAAGAAGTAAAGTATGAGTTTATAAAATACTCAATTTTATAAATACTGAGATGTTAAAAAAATCCTCTTTCTGAACAGGGAAGAGGATTTTTTTGTAAAGTTGCTGCACAAAGATGGCATCTTTACGGATGACAGTCCGGTGCTTCTCTCTTTTCCTCACTGATTCCTATTTCCTGCCATCCGATCCGCCCTCTTTTTTTATCCGATTCATAAAGGTCACATATTTTATATATTCTTATATGTTACAGCTTTTCATTGCTCACCGCAGAAGCATAATGGGATTCTTCCAGTATGCAAACCTGTGGTAATTTCAGCGGTTCCGTAAGTTGAGCATAAAATCTGGGATTATAAAAAAGTCCGCTCCCGTTAGAATTCTGAATAAAAAGGGCTGAATTGTTCAAAAAAAGACAAAAAATCACTGAAGCATACTTCGATGTGAGTCAAAACCTCACTTTTGAAATATAAGATTTTTTTAACATTTTCAACAAAAAATCATTGAAATATTTCTATTAAAACCTTTGATTGGAATCATTTAGGAGATTATATGAAAAACTTTCTTGATGAAAAAGTTTCATTTATGTTAATTCTGACCCTTTTGGGACTCAATTGCGCGGAGAAAAAAAGCAGTTCTGTAAATACGCTGATCCCACTTGTTGCTTTGGCGAGTGCGAATTCTCGTGCTGTATCGAACAGTTCGACATCTACGTCGACGTCTACATCAACTTTCACAACCGTCTATGGATTAACACCGGATATTTACGGACGTACAATTCCGGGAAGCAGCATATCAGTAAATGGGAACAGTCTTTCCGACGACACTTCGGTTACCGTAAACGGAACAGCGGCGGTCGTTTCCAAATCTGGAGGTATTTTTAAATTCAGTGTACCGGATCTGGGGCTCACTTCAGCACAGACGGTGACTGCAAGGATTATATCGGGCACCAATGTATTTGAAAAAACTTTTACTTACCAGCCCTTGAGAGCTTTGACACTCAACAGCGGAACAGTCAGCGGTACTTTTTCTTCTTCTTCAGGTGCAGAAAGCAATTCTCATTTTTTTAAATTTACTTCATCGACAGCCAATCTTTTAATCAATACAAGCGGATACACCGGAGCTGATCTGGATTTTTACATTTACACTTCCCCAAGTACGCTTTCGTACTACGCCTCAAAAGCAGGTACTGCAACGAATGCCGAAGTTTATAAATCCACTGCGTTTCCCGCAGGAACATATTATCTGAAAGTTGTTCCGTATTCGGCAAATAACACAAACTATAAATTGGGAATAGCAGACAACGTAATGACTTCAGGAGGCTCCTGTGTCTTCAGTGCAAATCTCTGCGGCGATTATATTTCTACAGACAGTTCTGCTCAGGCTGACTGCACCGGAGCAGGAGGGACGTGGAACGGAAGTACTTTGTGTGCGGGCAGAGGTATGGCCGGTACGATTGTCGGGAAATGCATAATGTCCTCTGTCTCGAACCTTGGCACAGGTTATTATTACAGCGGCGGGTTCAATGCAACCACGGCTCAAAATGCCTGTACAACGTCAAATTCTACTAATCCGAATTTTTTCATGAATTAGAAGGACAGCTGAAAGGGTGATATGGAAATTTTCGGCAGGAAGTTTTTCTGCCGAATTTGCCCTTTCCTTCAAACTATCTATTCAGATATCCGGAAACTCTTTTAATGACTGATTCCGGAATTTCATGTCCGCCGGAAAATTGCACAAATTCACCGATCAGTCCTGATTCCCGTAAAATAGATTCCAGTTCTTTTGCAGCAGAAAATGGGAGGAGCGGATCATTCGTCCCATGGGATTGGAAAAATTGGAATCCCTGCTTTTTTTCGGCAGCTTTTTTCCAGCGATTTGTACTCAGCAGGGTTCCTGACATTAAAATCAGACTGTGCGGACGTTCTTCTCTCTGCAGAAAAAGTTCTGTGGAAAGCATTGCACCCTGGCTGAAACCCCCGAGTATAATTTTTTCATAAGGATGCGGAAGTGCTCGAATGAAAGCATCCATTTTGATGAAAGCTTCATTTAATCCAGGAGGATCGTAATCTGCAACCTTTGAGAAGTTGCCGTCCTGAAGTAATGCAGAAATTCCGATTGGAAACCATGCTTTTCCTGTATACTGCGGACTGATCGGCACATCGAGTATCCCGTCCGGAAAATACCAGTTTGTGCCCTTGGGCACCTGAATATAATTTTTCAGAGGATACAGATCTTTTGCATTGGCTCCAAATCCGTGAATCAGAACAACGGCTAGGCCGTTTTCATCCCCAGGCAGATGCAGTGCCCGAATCCCTTCTTTTTCGATATACTGTTCCATTTTTTCTCCTGACAGCTGTTTTCAGATGTTTTTTCTGATATTGAATAAAAAATATTTAATTATAATGGTAAAATGCTATCTGTACGGACTGACTGCATTTTCTTTTTCAGAAAATAACAGTTGGAGCCTGCTGGATAGTCTTCAATCGTTCCCACCACATCAAATCCGGCCTTGATATAGAAAAACGGAGCCTGAAAACTGAATGAATACAGAAAAATAAGAGTGCAGTTTTTTTCCTTTGCGAGAGCCTCCGCTTTTTCTAGGAACTTAAGGCCGAGTCCTTTTTTTCTAAAGTTTTCATCGACCCAGAGACACTGGATATTCAGCCCTTTAAAAAAAATCACACCTAACATTCCGCCGATGATCTGATCTCCGTGTTTGGCTGTGAAGCAGAAGGAAACGGTCTCTTCCAGTTCAGGATTTTTCAGTCGGGAAAGACTGTACTCTTGCAGTTTGGACCAAAGAAATTCCTGTATTTCCAGTCCAGGGTCGGTGAAATACTCAAATGTAATTTCGTCACTCATTGCCGGTCTCCATTATTCAAATATTCAGACAGGGTTACACTCTAACAAGCAATTATTGATTTGCGGATGGATTGTGTTACCCAGATTTCTAATCGAGCTTCGCTCCGCCCTTCGGACTATTAGAAATCTGGGTATTAAGGTTAATGATTTGTGCTATTGAGAAAATAGACTTCATATCATCGGGTTCTTCTGAACTGAGATGAATTTCCCTCTGAAGGGCAGGGTGGGTGAATATGAGTTCTGCACCGTGAAGTGCCTGACGGCTGATGATATCCTCTTCAAATTTTCCGGACTGAATGAAATCGAGAAACCATTCTTCAGACTTGCCGTACATTTTGTCTCCGACAAGAGGAAATCCAAGACTGCACAGAACTGCTCTGATCTGATGCGTTCTTCCTGTATGAGGAACCGCCTCGATCTTGGATATGCTGTCATGAAACTTAATTTTTCTGAAATATGTTTCACAGTATTCTGATCCTGCAGAGTTTTCTCGGGAAAATTTTCTTTTTTTTCTGATCCTGGAGTCTGTATCCTGTGAAAGATATCCTTCTGCTGAGATTTCTTTCTGAAATTTCCCATATACATAAACTATATATTTTTTAATGATTTCTCTTCTTTCAAAGACTCTCTGCATATCTGAAAGAAATTTCTCTGTTTTTGCAAAGAGAACCAGTCCTGACGTTTCACGGTCAAGTCTGTGAACTGTATACAGTCTCTGCGACATATCCTTTTCGAGGACTCTGAGAAGACAGTTTTCTCTGTATCTTCCTGCAGGATGGACTGGAATATTTCCTGACTTGGATACCGCAGTCATCCACTCATCCTCATAAACAATGCTGTATCGATTGTCTGTTTCCGGTTCCTGAAACTCAGTCGGACAGAATTCTACTGTATCACCTGTATTCAGAATGCAGTCGGGGAGGACTTTCTTTCCTGATATCAGAATCTCTGAAAGATGAATCCTCTCGACCCACACTTTTTCTGTCTGATAGGGAAATCGCTTCGCAAGAAAAGCGGAAACTGATTTTCCGGATTCTTCCTTTCTTATGACCGTCCGGAAAACTTTTTTTTCACTCAAGTCAGTTAGAGTAAATCATTGTATAATCCCAGGTTTTATTGCCTGGTTTGTCCACTGTTTCAGAAAGAGGAAATCTGTAGACGAGGGAACCCAGAAATATATCCCCTTTAGAGGATCTGCATTCCCAGTTGTTCGGAAAGATGACTTTGAACAGGATTGAACTGTCACCCAGAAGTTTCAATGTCTCCGCATGAATCTGTTTTTCTCCTGTGCTTGAATTCTGATCAAGTCCCTTCATGACTGATTTGAATTCTCTTTTGACTACTAGAGCATTTCCTTTTTTTTTCACGAAAAGATATCCAAGCAGTATCCCGTCGAGTTTATTCAGATCTTCAAAGTCCAGCTTGTAGTTCACTCTGGCCTTTTTCTGATAAAATGAAATGAAATCATTTTCTGTTTTTTCCACAAAGGTGAGTGTGTGTTCTCTGATCTTGAGATTCTTGGAGAAAAAACCTTTGTTGATTTTTTTTTCTATCTCTTCAGAAGTCAAAGGCAGAAATCGAAGGAGTGATTTGCCTGTCTTTGGATGGACAGGCACGGTATAAGTGATTTCCACATATCCGGAAAAAGGTTTTTTGAAATAAATGACTTCCTCATAGTCAAAACAGTTTGCAAAAAAGAGAAGAAGAAGAGGGAATAATTTTGCTATGAGTTTTTTTATCATTATTCTTTTTCAGAAAGAAATTTTTCTGCTTCAAGAGCCGCCATACATCCGGAACCTGCTGCTGTGATCGCCTGACGGTAGACTTTATCCTGAACATCACCTGCTGCAAATACTCCCGGAATATTTGTCTTTGTTGTGCCGGGCACTGTCTTTATGTAACCTGTTTCATCGAGTTCCAGAAAATCCTTAAATACTTCAGTGTTCGGAACATGTCCGATTGCATAGAAAAGTCCTCCTGCTTCGAGCTGTTTTTTGTTTCCATTGACAGTATCCGCGAGTACAATTGAAGTCAGTGACTTTCCGTCGCCTTTAGCTTCGTCGACTGCAGAGTTCCAGAGGATTTCAATTTTTGGATTGTTCAAAGCTCTTTTCTGCATAATCTGAGATGCTCTGAGTTTGTCTCTTCTGTGAATCAGATATACCTTTGATCCGAACTTGGTCAGATGACAGGCTTCTTCTATTGCAGAATCTCCACCGCCGACGACTGCCAGTGGTTTGTTTCTGTATATCGGAAGCGCTCCGTCGCAGACTGCACATGCGGAAATTCCTCTCTGCCAGTAAGTGTCCTCGCCCGGTACATGCATTCTTTTCGCAGTTGCACCGGTTGCAATGATGACAGTTTCAGCTTCCACTTCCCCTTCATCAGTATAAATTTTAAATGGATGAACCTTAAAATTGACCTTTGTCACTGTTTCTGTTCTGATACGGGTTCCGTATTTTTCCGACTGTTCTCTGAAAAGCTGAGTCAGTTTTGTTCCGTCAATTCCTTCCGGAAATCCTGGAAAATTCTCGACCTCGGTTGTAGTTGTCAGCTGTCCGCCTGCTGCAATTCCTCCAGCCATAAATCCTTCAAACATCAGCGGACTCAAGTTTGCTCTCGCTGCATATATTGCGGCCGTGTGCCCCGCCGGCCCCGATCCTATAATCACTACTTTTTCTGCCATTTCTCTCTCCTGCTTCTACGTTTTTCTGTCAAAGATCCCAGATCAAGAAAATTTTTCACCCCTGGCAGGGCAGTGAATTAATCATCCGAATCATGAAAATCACAGTCCGGACGATTCAGTTCATTTTCCTCTTTACCTCGAGGACTCTCTCCAGAGAAACTTCCAGCATTTCCGCAATTTCTTCCGAGGAAAGTTTCCCCTTTCGGAGAGCATTTTCAATGGCAGTGTCTTCTTTTTTGATCATACCTTTCTGAAGTCCAATCTGCTCGCCTTTCTGAAGTCCAATCTGTTCACCTTTCACTTTGCCTTCTTCTCTGGCAGTTTCAATCACATCCTTTTCTGAAGCCAGGTTGATCAGGAATCTTTCATACTGTTTTCTCTGTTCTGAAGTCATATTCAGTATGCGGAGCTTCTCCCTGGCCTTGTCTATGTTCTTTGATCTGAAGTTTTCCTTCACTTCGCTGTTCTTCAGAAGATAAATCCATTCATCTATCGGTGAGCTGACCACATCCTCAAATTTTTCGGTGTGAATCAGATAGTATTCGGGAAATATATTTTTCTGCTGAAGCCTGATCTTTATCTCAAAGTCCTCTGCTTTCTGCACTTGTTCTTTGACCACAAGAGGATGATTTGTATGCACTCCGAGAAGATCCGTTCTGCCGTAGTATATATAATCATCACCTTTGCCGAGATTAAAATACAATATACTGACAGAAATAACTTTTGCAATATCAGAGTATCCCTTTCCCAGATTTACGCTTTCGGTAATTGTTTTGGATGTTCCATAAAGAAGCCTTTCGAGATAATCCGTCTCGCGGTTGTTCTGCACCTCAATGATAAACTTTCTTTTCTGAGAGTCTTCGACCAGAAGATCCACCCTGTGTAAGGACGCATTGCAATGCGTCCCTACCTCCTGATTGCCTTCGCTTTCCAGAAGATTCAGAAATGTAATATCCTCTTTCAGGAGAGCAGAGAGAAGTCCTTCGAGAACATCGAAATTCGCCTTGTCCCTCAGGATATGTTTGATTGCCCAGTCAAACCGAACCAGTTTATTTTCAGGTATCATAAAACCATTGGACATAGAGTCGGATACTGCAGGCAAGCAAATAAAGAAGACGTCATTGAAAATATGGGACAGTATTGAAAAGCATTTTCATCGAACAGAATAGCTGAATGTTTTTGCAGCGGATGCATTGCCTGCCCTGTCGAAAGCCTGATAGTTGATTGTATGCGATCCTTTTGCGAAAAGTTTTTCAGGATAAAATGCTTCATGATAGTTTTTTTCGGGTTCATAGTCAAAGCGGATTTCTTCCCCGTCTACGGATGCCTTGATTCCTTTTTCAGGCACTCCGGTGCCGGTATCGTATGCGCGGAAAAGCAGCTTGAAGGGTGAGCTGAATGTCTGACCATTTTTATAATAAAGAACTTTAACATCCGGTCTGCTCTGATCCGACAGCACCATATAGCTCCCGGTCGTTCTTACTTTTGCGGAAAGAACTGAACCGCTGATGGAAGAGGAAACGAACCGGAATGGTTTTCCTTTTTCAGTGATCTGATATATTCCCAGTTTTCCCCATTTCATGGCGGAATCGTCCACGCGGATTCTGATCTCTGCACCTTTGTTGAATTCTTTATAATCAGGTCTCAGGGAATGAACCTGAGAAAACGACAGAAGATCATCCGGAAGGTTTTCCTTCACCTTGTCCTTTTCCAGAAAAAAATATTCATCAGTGAAAACAGAATCAGGAGAAAACACTGCAGAAAACTTTTTATCTTCATCTTCGAGCGTAAGCGATTTTCCCGGCCCTGCATTGTACACAGGATCTGCAGGAAGAGCGGAAGGGTAGTCTGCCTTGTCTTTCAGAATGACAAACGAAAATACAGCAGTATTTTTTCCAAGACCTTTAAAAATGATTTCTACATTATTTTTATCGTTCAGATCTTCATACCGGATGAGTCCCGACATTTTCGATCGGTTCAGAAAAAGACTAGGAGCAGCATCATCCCTGGAATACAGAATATACTGGAAGGGTTTTCCGCTCATTGTGCTTCTGTAGTTGTTCAGAACAAAGCAGGATTTCAGAGTTTCATCTGAACGGATTCTGGAGAAGGATATTTCCTGGATCAGTTTATCATTCAATTTTAATGATATCTTCTGAAAGCCGATCCTGTTTGCATTTGTCATTGCCTCATACCCCTGGATCTGAATTCCTGCAGAGCCTTTCAGTTTTATCGGAGACTCAAGAGTATAGCGGGTCCCAGTTTTCTTTATACTAAGAGACTTTACTGAATTCGTTCCGTCAATCATGGAAACTGCATCTGCCGGATGAAGCTCCATTCTGTTTAGTGTAATTTTTCCCCCTTCAGGGAATAGAAATTCCGCAGGATTGATGTATTCCTCATTTTCAAAAAGTTCCGCATGAAGATGATACGGACCGAGTCCAGTGTCTCCTGAATATCCGATGATTTCCCCTTTCTTTATTTCTGCAGTCTCATCATCCTTGAATTTATATTCAAAGTCCTCCCTGAAAAAAAGTCTGTCCTTCATGGAAGTTTTTCCGATCAGCTCTTTGATCCTGTCTGAGAATCTGCTCATATGACCGTATCTGCTGCTCTTTCCGTCCTTGTGCTTCAGTATGACTGCGTTTCCGATGGAGTATCTGTAACTCTGGACAGAATGAATGACTGAATCTGTCATTGCAAGAATGGGAACACCTGCTCTGGCCTCAGTTCCGATGTCGAGTCCCAGATGGAAATTGTACATTCTGAATTCTCCGAAACTTCCTGTAACAATTCTTTCTGATTTTACAGGCCAGGCATAATTTGATGATTCTGAATGAATCGAAAAAAAAGGAAATATCAGTGCAAGGAAGATGCTTTTTTTATAAAGTTGTTTTGAATAGAATTTGATGAAGAAGGAAATCATATACTCACTTGATTTCTGTTTACAGTCTTCAGTGCAAGAGAAAAAGAGTCCGTTCAGTCCTGAATATGATTCCGTCTGCCTAAAAAATAAATGACAGCCATTCCGAGAAACGGCACAAGAGGAAGATAGAGCAGGGGCGTGAAGTATCTCCAGCCTTTCAGACAGGGAAGAATTTTTCTCACAGCAAAAAAACCGGGAAATCTTTTTCCGTCATATATCAGCTGAAATTCAGATTCCAGTTTTGCGAGGTCCAGTTCGCTGTGAAGATCTTTCAGATCATTTTCATCCCATTCTCTGAATGAGGTAAATGTGATTTTTTCTGAATAGTCCAGTTTTTTCAGTCTGTCCGCCGATCTTCTGCAGAAAGCACAGTCACCGTCGAAGAAAAAAATCTTATCTTTCATAAAAATCTTCTTCGAGCCTTGCGAGATATCTGCAGATTCCAGGAATGCATTTTACATCCATATTGATCCAGTATACATTCCATTTTTCCAGTTTGCAGTGGCCGTCCGCTTCCTTTACGTACCATTTATTCAGAGTGTTTTCCTTTTTAGATCTCCAGAATACGGAACTGTAATGATTTTTCATGATATCCCATATATCCCTCCCGATGCCTTCTCCCCGAGCGATTTCATCTACTGCAAATTTTGAAAGGAGAAAACCGTATCTGTTTTTTTTCATGATGGCTGCCCCTCTGTAATTTTTTTCCATGATGACAGAATGAAATCCGGTCTTCAGAAATTTTTTCTTAATTTTTTTTCTGAAGGCTTTTTCAAGAAGTTCTGAAAGTTTTTTTCTTTCCGTTTCCCTGTCTTTCAGAATGTCTATCTCTGTCCCTCTTCGGATATATGTGCCGCTTCCCTTGATTGTAAAAAGTTCCCTGATCAGATTTTCCCCTGTGATGAAACTGATCGACTTGAGTTTTTCTGCCTCATTCAGAATTTCAGAAGAACTTTTGAGAAGTTTCTTGCCTGCGAGACTTAAATCATCAGAGTCCATCAGTGACTGCATATCTCGGGACAGGCTGATATTCGAAAGAGGTTTGCCTGTTTTTTCAGTGATGAATTCCTGATTTTCGAGAATATGAATACTTTTTACAGAACCTAGAATCTGCTGAAGAGATAGAATTCTCTGAAATTCACTTTTCGGATTTTCATCGATGACAAAGGGGATTCGTTTTTCCCGGATGCTTTTTTCCACATTTGCCTTCAGTCTGCTGTTCAGTTCAATTCGCGCAGCCTGAAGAATTTTCTCTGATCTGCTTTTTTTCCATGAAATCTTTGTACTGTAGAAAATATTTAAATAATCATGAATTTCAGATGAAATATATACCACAGGGGAAAGCCCGAGCCTTCTCAGAAGATTCAGCTCGGAAAGAATCAGTTCACCGTGAATTGTAAATGCATCTGCATCTGCAGAAATGATGAGAAAAGACGCTTTCTGCATTGAACGGAATTCCTTAAGATATACAAGACAGTCTGGACTGCTTCCTGATTTCTCAAAGAGTTCCTGAATCGGTTCAGATTTTTTCATTAATGGAGTAGACGCAGAGTTTTCCTTTCATTCCGGCAATTGCTATGTTCTTGTCCCTGTCTGCCTTGAGCTTCAGGTGACCTAGAAGCGATTTGTCTCCGCAGATCAGACTGAACTTGAAATTGGTAAAATTCTTTTTCAGATGATTTCCGATCTGAGAAAACATTTCCTTTACAGAAGTCTTGTCTGAAAGTCTTTCCCCGTACGGAGGATTTGTGACGATGAATCCGGCATTCCATTCCTTTCTTTTCTGAAGTTCGAAAAAATCGGATACGGAAAAATCAATCATATCGCTTACGCCCGCTTTTTCTGCATTTTCCTTTGCGATTTCCACAGCTCTAGGATCAATGTCTGAGCCGAAAATCTGTATTTTTTCCGGAGCAGGGGGATCTGAATCCTTTACTTCTCCGAAAAGATCAGCAAAAACTGGTGAATTTTTCAGGAGATTTGTATTTATTTTTCCCCTCTTTTTCATGATAAGAGCGGCTTCAATGAGTATTGTCCCGGAACCGCACATAGGATCAATCAGAATACTGTTTTCCTTCCATCCGGAAAAGAAGAGCAGTGCCTGTGCGATATTTTCTCGGAGAGGAGCTTCCACAGTTCTGACTCTGTACCCTCTTTTGTTCAGAGGCAGCCCGGAAAGGCTGAGCTGAATATTGGCATAGTCTCCAGAAGATCTCAGAAGAAATGTATAGTCCGGATTTTCCGTATCAGCGGCAGTATCAATTCCGCTGTCTATGCATCTGTCCTTGATTGCATCCTTCAGTCTGTACATTGCAAATCTGGAATTTGTGAGCGCGTCCTTTGCATAAGAGTCTATCTTGAAAGTGCGTATTTCGTTCGAGAAGAATTTTTCCCAGGGCAGTTCCATTGCCTGATCATACAGATCATCTGCATCCATTATTTTAAGCTTTTTTATTGAAAATGAAATTCTTGAACTGAACCTTGTGGAAAGAAAGAAATTTCTCAGACTGTCTTTTTTTCCAGTAAAAAAAATCCCTCCTCTGTTCTTCGCCAGAATTTTCAGTTTAAAGGAAAGAGCTTCTTCATTTAGAAATTCGTCAAGACCGTCTGCACAGCTTGCATGATATTCCAGATTTTCCGGTGAATTGAAAAGCCCAGTCTTCAAAGGTTTATTTCCAGGCCTTCATAAGCCATAATGATTTCCAGTTCATTTTTTCTGTCCATCATTGCCTTGTAATTCAGTGCGCGAAGGAATACTGCATCGAGTTTTTCATCATTATAGGAAGGATCATGATGAAACATTACGAGTTTCTTTACGCCTGCCTTCAGAGCGATATCTGTGGCTATGGATGCTGAGCTGTGTCCCCAGTCAATTTTATTCAGAGATTCTTCAAACGTGTACTGAGTGTCGAAGACCAGAAGATCTGCCCCGGAAAAATATTCAATATAGGATTCAATGTTTTCCATTTCGTCTATGTTAAATTCGGCATCTGAAGTGAATATGAATGTTTTGTCACCTTCCTTCAGTTTGTAGGAATAACTTCCTCCCGGATGTCTCACCGACTTGGAGATTGCAGTGAGCATCGGTGTAATCTGTGCTTCTGTGCCTTCCTGAATATAATGAAATCTTCTAGTAGAACCCAGACCTTCATACGGAACCGGAAAATGAGTCGGCACATGCTGCAGTCTGATTCTCGATTCTGTATCCTGCATTGAGCTGAATATATCAAACTCATTTCCTGGAATGTAGAGAGGAACAAAAAAAGGAATTCCCTGAATATGATCCCAGTGACTGTGAGTAAAAAGCCAGTATGCCTTCCCTTTTCCCTGCAGAAAATTGGTGCTCAAGAGCGAATTCCCCAATTCTCGAAGCCCGGTACCTGCATCAATGATGATCAGATTGTCTGCACTGTCCCTGACTTCAATACATGTAGTATTGCCCCCGTAAGTTCCCACGGTGGAAAAACTGAGTGAGGAAAGAAAACGGTTTATTGTATCCTCATTCTGGATATCCGCCGGGGTAGCCAAAGAGAGAACCTTTTCTATTTTTTTACGAATGACTGTGCCGGAAACAGGTGAACCGATCGAACCCCGTACACCCCAAAACTTTACTTTCATTCGGGAAATGATGAAAAAAACTCCTAAAAACGCAAGAAAAAATCTTGAAAAAAAAATGGTCTGTCCGATTATTATCCAGTTATGTTTAAAACAGTTTACGATGATTCGCAAAAGTCCTGTACGATTCTTCTGGATGGAGTCATCAGTCTGAAAAGTGCCATTCAGCTGAAGGATCAGATAGCCAGGGAAGCTGAGAAAGGTTATATTCACATAGTTCTCGATTTTGACAACAGTGTTCATATTGATTCTTCCGGAATTGGAGCACTTTTCAATTCTCAAAAGTTTTTGAACGATAAATCAGGTTCATTAAAGATAAAAAATCTCAGTCAGGATACATTGTCCATATTGAGAATTGCCAATCTGGACAAACATTTGAATATTATCTAGACTCTCTTCTGAATTCCCAAGGAGGAACTGGGTTTTTATGCTTCCAGAGACCCAGTTTTTCTGATTTTGCCTTTTCTTCCGCTTTCAGGTAGTCCTTATCCAGGCTGTATCTTCTGTATACCCAGACCATTCCCCGTTTGACCATTTCCAAATTAATATCTTGGTTTTCGTAATAAATGATCCCGAGCGTCCTTCCGTATCTGTCTTTTCCCTTGGAAAGAACTTTGACTTCTTTGCCGTGAATGAGACCTCTTAGTTCATCTCTGGATACTTTTCCAAAATCCTGGCTTGTTTCCGGGGCATCAATACCAAACAGGCGGATTTTTAACTGCACTTTTCCGTCCAGAAGGACTCTCACGGTGTCCCCGTCATGAACGGAAACCACTTTTCCTGAAAATTCCTCTGCAAAAAGAAGGAATGGAAACAGCAAAAGACTAACGAATTTTATCAACATAGAAAATTTTCTCCAGTTTATGAAATGGGATTTCTGCTTCCACGGACTGTAAAGCATGAATTTTGAAAAGATTGATGAAAGAGACTCCTGATTTGGTGATATAAAAATCATACTCGTTTCTTCTGAGAAGTGCAGAATCTTCCTCTGAAAACGGAACATCCAGTGCTTTAATCTCTGAAATAATCAGATTCTGCAGAAGAGGGAGGGCAGTCTTGCTCCTAATCAGTTCCGAGAATCCGATTGTTTTTCCGGTAGATGTGTCAAAACTGAATCCTTTTGATCTGTTGACCGTATGAGGTCTGTCTTTTTTATAACCGGTTGAGATATAGAGAACTGAGATGATTCTGTCATTTCTTTTCAGAAAATAATCCGATTCAAATGTATAAAAGTCCTCATTTTTACCTTCAGGTTCACATTCTGACTCGCTGAAATACTCTGAAATATTCAGAAATTCCTTTTTCAAAACTCTGCTGATTTTTTTTGCACTGGGTAACTTTCCTGAAAATTGAGGAAAAACAGATTTGAAGGAGCAGTTTTTTAATTTTTTTTCTGCGATTTTCTTCGACTCCTGGAATGATTCAGGAAAAAGTCCCGTAAAAAATAAAAATACGGAGAGGATCGCAGCCCTCTGCCTGAATTCTCTGCTGAAAGAAAAAGATTTTGACATCACAGATTCAGACATT
>JBPOJG010000410.1:0-18861 GCA_052033835.1 Spirochaetota bacterium | reverse complement strand
TCCATTAGGTTTTATTTTTTTTTAATTATAGTAATCATCTTTTTCTGCTATAGACATAAATATTATTCTCTTCTCCTGGCCATCATGGCTGGTGTTATATCTGGTTTTTTAGGGATAGGTTTTTTTGAAGATTTTGGGACTGTTGTAAGATTTGATGATGAGACTGGTGAATATTTAACTGCAGGCAAGACACAATTTTTTAGAGCATCTTTTCAAAATCTGTGAAATTTAAGACTCGTTGACGTCACATAACAAAGAGTGAGCCACAGCGAAGCCACGAGAACATGTTGACTCCTGCTCCGAGCCGCTGCTTGTTTAAGTGAAATTTATTCGCTTATTTGAAAGCTAACCAAGTCCTGTGCTACGCTCGGCAGCCAGCTTTTACTAACCCCTCACGGACTCTAAAAAAACATACAGAGTCAGATTTTTTTCTTGAATTAACTGAACAGCTTCCTAGAATCCTTCCCTATGAATAAGGACATTACAATTACCAGAGGAAACGGAAAGGATATTCTTCTGCAGGCATTTCATTGGAACCTAGTGAAAACGAAAGGGACGGGGACAGTTGACGGTTTAGAAAAAAGCTGGTACAGACTTCTCACTGAAAAAGCAAAGCAGATTGCTTCTGACGGCTTTACAATAGTCTATCTGCCTCCGCCCTGGGTGGATGATTCTCATTGGGAAGGAAACGGAAAACATGGGGGCGGTGAAGGGTATTTCTGGAGAGACATTGACTTAAACTCCAGATACGGCACAAAGAAAGAACTTATTGAACTTACAGAAACACTTCATAAATACAATATCAAAGTAGTCGTGGATATCGTTCTGAATCATCGGGACAGGAACCGAATGAAAAACGATATATGGAGTTATCCCGGTCCTCAGTGGAGAGCTGGAGGGGAAGAATCAGGCGGTGCATTTATGGATGGAAGCTGTGATTTAAGAATCGAACATCCTGATGTTTATTCCAGATTCAAAAATGCATTATCTGAACTTCTGACTGACTGCAAGGTGGATGGATGGAGATGGGATTTTGTCTGGGGTTATCATCCGAGTGAAGTTATGTCCCTGATCAGAGATACGGAACAGACTGAATATTTTTCTGTCGGAGAATATTGGCAGGCAGCTTCCGTTCAGGATGATCCGATGTTCAGAAGATATGGCGGATCGGAACGAGAAAGAATTGTCGGATGGGGAAAGGAATCCGGGTGCTGTGTATTTGATATGATTCTGAAAAGAGAGTTGAATACAGGAAATTCTTCTCGATTCAAATATGGAATCAACTGCAGTCCTGACAGGGAAGAAAGAGAAATGGCAGTCACTTTAGTGGATAATCATGATACTGGGGCATCTCCATTCTCTCCTGCAAATGGTTGGGGACAGAAAGTATGGGAATGCCCTTCCGAATTTAAATCCCGTGCATATGCATTTACTCTTTCCATGCCGGGAACACCATGCATTTACTGGCCGGATCTTTATGACTGGGGCCTGACTGAGATTCGTGATCTGGTTCAGGCCAGAAAGAAGGCAGGCATCACTGCAGGATCAGCCTGGATAGATCTGACAGGATCTCATACTGGATTTGCCGGGCTTGTGTGCAATGCTGAAGGAAAGGAGACACTTGCACTTTCCATTCATTCAAATTATGCAGGACCGAAGGAAGGATTTCATCTGGCCTGCGAAAAGAAAGGCGAATGGAGTGTGTGGGTAAAGAACTGATATTTAATCTGATCCTAAGCATATAAAATATAGATCCATATAAAAGCGAGTATACCGGGCTCTGTCCCGGTTCTTGCTTTTATATGATCAGCAGGAAACGGCATATCTTATGCAACGGCCAATTTCATATTGATAAAAAGGAAATCAAAAATGGAAATCAGCACAGAAATCGGACTTAGACCGGAACATATTGAAGATGCTGCAAAGTTATATGCTTCGGCATTTGAAAGAAAATTCTTGAAGCTGTTCGGGCCCCCGAATGTAATGTCTGTAATATTAAAGCAAATAATACACCCTGCAAATGCTGTTGCCGCAATATCCTCCAGTAATGTGCTGTTGGGAGTCTGTGGATTTAAAACCGCAGAACATTCTTTAAAGCTGTTCGCTGCTTTGGAAAAATTTTCCAGAGACAACGAATTGAAATCAATAAGACTTGATGTAATTGATGAGAATCCGAGAGCAAAAGAACTTTATGAAAGTCTGGGTTTTATTCCTGCGAAACACGAAAAAATTTCTCCTATCATTGGGAATTTAATAGGTGTCAGCGGAGTAACAACTATGATAAAACAGCTTGAATAATAACATACTGTTCAGAGTAAACCATAAGAAAAAAAACTCAGAAAGGCTTGAATACCACAAGGTATACAATTCCGATCAGAAGGAGAGTTGGGATCTCATTCATTATCCTGAAGAGTTTTGACTTGAATGTTCTGCCTTTCAGAAATTCCTTTCGGTAATATTCAGCCAGAAAATGCCAGACAGCGACAAGAGTGACTAGAAGCATTTTGCTCCAGAACCAGACTGTGACCGAATGTATTGACCATAACTGAATCAGAAGAAGTATACCGAATAGAATTGTGGAAATCATTGAAGGCCACATAATATAATGAATAAGCTTCCTTTCCATCACAGAAAGTGTGTCTCTGACTTCCTGGTGTTCAGTTTCTGCATGGTAGACAAATAGTCTCCAGATATAAAACGTTCCTGCAAACCAGGCAGTAAATGAAATGAGATGCATCATTTTGTAAAAAGCGAAATACATATTAATGAGCTCCTGTCCTGATCAGATCCAGAAATTCATTTCTGGAAACAGGGTTGTCCTTAAATACTCCAAGCATTGAAGAAGTGAACAGTTCTGAATTCTGTTTTTCCACACCTCTCATCATCATACAGAGATGTTTTGCCTTGATGACAACTCCTACTCCAAGGGGTTCTAGAACTTCATCTATTGCTTTCGCAATCTGATCTGTAAGCCTTTCCTGTACCTGAAGCCTTCTGGCAAATACATCCACAATTCTGGGAATCTTGCTGATCCCAATAATTTTCTTATTTGGAATATAGGCAACATGGGCTCTTCCAAAAAAAGGAAGAAGATGGTGCTCGCACAATGAGTACATTTCTATGTCTCTCACAAGCACCATACCTTCTGCTTCTTCATGAAATATGGCTTCATTCACAATACTGTTCAGGTCTGCTGTGTAACCGCTAGTGAGAAACTGATAAGCTTTTTTTACTCTGAGAGGAGTATTTTTCAATCCTTCTCTGTCAGGATTTTCTCCTATCTGAGAAAGTATGTTTCTGATTTCTTCTTCCATTCTTATTCTTCTGAATTTGGGGTTTCTGTCTGCTGTTCCATTGCAGGAGCAGGTTCTGCAGTTTTCTTTCTGTAAAATGCGAAGTGTACAAAGAACTGAATTGTTCGGAGTACTTTATCAATTCTCCAAGGATGAGAAATCACTTTCCAAAGCCAGTAAAGTCCTCTTTCCTGAAAAAAAGTCGGGGACTTCTGCAGGTTTCCTGCCAGTACATCAAATGTAGACCAAGTGCCTATAATTACAGATTTTCCGAAATATCCTGTATTGTTTTCCACCCAGACTTCCTGTTCTGGAAAATTCATTCCAAGGAAAATGATATCAGGACTTGTTTTTCGGATCGCTTCTTTTACCATCAGGTCCCTTTCTCTGGTCAGATAACCTGAATGTCTTCCTACAATCCGAATTTCCGGAAAGTGCCTGACAAGATTGAAGAAAACAGTTTCAATTGTCTTTTCTTTGCTCCCTAGAAAGAATATAGTCAGTCCCTGCTTTTCAGAGTAACGAATCAGATCCATCATCAGACTGATGATGGAAATATGTTCTACAAGAGACTGTCCTGTTTTGGAGGCAGCCCATGAGAGTCCTCCAGATTCTGCAAGAATCATCGAGGTTTTTTTTGTAATTCTATGAAGAGGTTCAGATTCTCGAACATTCATAAATTTGATGGGATCAAGAAATAGGATATGGTGGAATCTGTCTTTTTTCTTTATGTAGTCCAGAATGACAGCAACTGCCTGATCTCTGGTGATGTTGTCAAATTCGACTCCATCCAGAGTGAGTTTCGGTCTGTCTGTAATATCTATTTTCTGGTATTCGAGAACATAGTCCTTTTCTTCCTTTGCGGAATTGTGAACTACTTCGAAAGGCTGCTTCATATGCAAAGCCTCATTTGCGAGAGATAATTTACAAGGAAATTAAAAAAAACAATTGTCCGTTTTTTTTAATTTTATCGGAATTTTCTGCTAAAGAAATTCTGACTTTATCACTGTATCCTGGCTCTTTAAAAAGCTGATAATTTTTCTGAATGAAGGGATGTGAGAATAAAGACTGATGGATGCAGGCCGACACCGCACTGACCTGTAAATTTCAGGAAAAGAAGAGAGTGTGATTCCGCCGATCGGAACTAACGGCACAGGAGAAAATTCGGAAGCAGTGAGAAGTGCCCGAAGCCCAAGAGTCTCATAATCTGATTTTTTTGTTTCGGTGCTGAATATAGGACCAAATCCAGTGTAAGTCCAGAGATTTCCATCAATCTGTTTTAAATCTTCTACACTGTGAGACGATGTTCCCTTGATCAGATTGATTTCCGCAAATTCTTCCTTTTCTGATTCAGAGAGACCCAAGTAGTCTTCCTTTCCCAGGTGAATTCCATATGCAGGAAATTTTTTGTACAGTTTCCAATAGTCATTTATAATAAAAAGTGCGTCAGGGAAACTCGTCTGAATTTCGTTGAACAGATGAGTGTATTTTCTTTCGGTCAGTGATTTCGCTCTGACCTGTATGCATTCCACATAATCCGGACAGGAGAGCCAGATTCTGAGAAGCTGAAATATGTCGATTTCCTTTTTCAGACAGTAGTCATAATCTAAAATGGGATACAATCCGTATGAATTCCATTTTTTTTTCATTTCAGCCTCCGCCTACGAAACGAATGATCTCAATGATATCCTTTTCTGAAAGGAGCTGATCTGCAAATTTTTCTCTTTCAATAATCTCTCCGTTGATTTCCACTGCCGCTGCTTTTGGATTCAGTGAAAATTTTTCAAACAGATCCAGAAGGCTTCCTGATTTCAGTTCCTTCAAAGGAATTTCTTTACCATTTACTGTCATTTTTGAATCCTATTCAAATGTATCATGAGTTCCTCTGTATATCTGTACAAACCGGGGAATATAAGTAAAGAGAATATATAATTCAATGATTGAAGAAACGGCGTAAAGTGCAGTCAATAAAATCATTTCAGGACTTCTGTAGTAAAGGTGAATCCCGTGATCTGGAACCAGGAATATAAAGGCTGCAGTGCCGAGGATGATAAAGTTCAGTGCTGTCCCGATTTTTGGGATGAGTTTCGGTGCTACCTTGAAACTGATTTTTTTCCAGATCAGAAGTACTGGTACTGACAATAGCTGTGCAATGTCTCTGACCAGAATCAGAAGGAAATAGAAAGGAGGCACTTTCCCTGAAAAATAGAAGAAAGTAAAAAATGCCAGTACAACGAATTTATCAGCAACAGGATCAAGAATGGATCCGATATAGGATGTCTGGTTGAGTTTTCTTGCCAGAAACCCGTCAAAAAAATCTGTCAGGAAAAGGACAGTGACAGTGACGACTGCACCGATTCGGTTTCCTGATTGAAGAAAATAGATTCCCGGAAAAATCAGGAATATTCTGAGAAGTGTCAGAATATTCGGGATCAGGAGAAGGTCTTTAAGGCTGCTTCTGTTCAACTACTTTTGGTTCTTCCGGCAGTACAACGGAAACGAAATTTGTCTTCCTGGAAATTTCTTTTCCTTCTATCGAACGAATCACTAGATCATAATCTCCTGTAAGCAGAAGATCAGGATTTACCACGAGAAGGAAATATTTATCAGTGGCATTTCGCACTTCCTGGGGAATGATCAATTCTCCTCTGACTAGGGTTGCTACAAAAAGCAGAGGGAGAGGACCCATATCTACATCAATCAGATACGTTTTGTTGTCCTTCTTGACCTGGTATACCATTGGTTCCGGATCTGTCTTTTCAGGTTTTGGAGGCTCTTCTTTTTTTACGGGAGGCGGTTCTGTTTTTCTGGCAACATACTCCTCATAACTGACTCTGCTCACCAAATTTTTTGAGATGATCTGAATTTTTCCCGGTTCGGTTTCCAGATGAATCTCATAGATGTTCTGGTTTTTAATTTTTCCAGGAATGTTCGTTCCATTGTGAAAATACACTGTATCGGAAAATGCAGGGACGGACAGCAAAACAGATGCAGTTAAAGTAGCTAATGAGATATTCTGTCTGGTCATACACGTAATTTGAGATAGAAAAAAAAAATGTCAACAGAATAAATTGAATGATTCAAAAATCAGGTTTATGATTTCTCAAATTGATTTCCTGCCATTCTCGGAAAATATGAACTGCTCAGCCTGCAGATTTGCAGTTTACTGATTTCTCATTAACCAATGGCTCACTTTAACAAAGTAAAGTCCGTATCGGGAAGATTTAGGGGTTGCACCCCTAAGACCCCGCTTCCTTTCGATGACCGGACATCGTGCCAATCGCCTTACTTTTACAAGGCCCCTTCCTGAATTCCTGAGGAAAAATAGAATGGACTTGCGTCGGGCTTTCAAAAAATTTCATTTCATACAGGCTTCGGCAGTCCTTGTGACCGAGAGTCTGCAACTTTTGGGGGACCGCATTGGAACAAAGAAAGAAACTTCTTTTTGATCTTATCAAAAACTGTGCTTACAGATATTCGGAGCAGGAATTTACTCTTGCATCAGGAAAAAAATCCAGACACTATTTCAACTGCAAGGAGATTCTTCTTTATCCGGACAGGCTTTCCCTTCTCTCAGACTACATTGTCAATGTGCATATACCTGAAAACGGAATTTCCGCTGAAGCAGTCGGCGGACTGACGATGGGAGCGGATCCGATCTGTTATTCTGTCGCATTGAAGTTTTATGCAAACGGCAGAACTGTTTATCCTTTCATTGTAAGAAAGGAAGCAAAAGATCACGGAACAAAAAAAGAAATTGAGGGAGCTCTGACAAGTGTAAAAAGCTGTCTGGCTGTGGATGATGTGATTACTACAGGCGGTTCCACTCTGAAAGCAGTGGAAGCACTTCGTCGTGCCGGACTCACTGTGACTCAGGGAATCTGCATTCTGGACAGACAGGAAGGCGGCTTTGAAGCACTCAAAGAACAGGGAGTGACAATGTATTCCATTTTCAAAAAATCAGACTTCTTTACGGACGGGACAGATGCTTTTGACTGAAAAGAGCAGAATCCTTGTCACTGGTGCCTCCGGTCTTCTGGGAACAGAACTCTGCCGGATTTTGGAAGGCAGAAATATTCCCTATACCGGTGCAGGAAGGTCTGTATCTTCGAGGCAGAACTGGGCTTCGATTGATCTGAGGACAGGAAAAAATCTTTCAGATGCGGTAAAGGAAAAAGACATTGTATTTCATCTCGCATCGGATACAAAGAATTTCAGCAGAGAGTCGGATGTAGACGGAACTGAAAAACTCTGCTCTGCGGCACTGGATGCGGGAGTCAGACATTTTATTTTTATATCTATCGTAGGGATTGACAGTGTGCCTTTAAAGTATTATCAAATCAAACTGGAAACGGAGAAAAAGATTATAAACTCAGGACTGCAATATTCCATATTGCGAGCAGTTCAGTTTCATGATTTTATAGATATGATTCTTCAGAAATTCATTAAATTTCCGATTGCCTTTATTCCGGGCAGTCTGAAGTTTCAGCCCATTGAAACTCGGTCGGTTGCAGAAGAGCTGGTGAGAATTTCTGAAAATCCTCCTCTCAATTCAGTCAGGAATCTGGGCGGGAAAGAAGTTCTGACTCTTTCCGAACTGGCAGAAATATGGATGAAAGCACAAAAACGAAGAATACTGACTGTTCCGATTCCTGCTCTCGGTAAAATGATGAAAAGCCTTGCTGCAGGAGGACTGACCTGTGCGGAAAAATCAGAAAAAAGCATGACTTGGTCAGAATGGACAGAAAAGAAATATTCTTAGGAAAAGAAATGATAAAAAAATATAAAATAATTTTGTTGAATTCTGCAGCACTTCTGTTTCTTCTGAACTGTTCTCAGGGAAATGCTCTTCCGACGGGAGTGGAGGCAGGTGCAGAGTTTGATAAAAAAATCAATCTGTACAAACTGGAACGGAACGGGAAAAGAAAACTCTGGTCGGATGCAGGTAAACTGTATGCAGTGATTGAAGTGAACGGTTCTTTTCTTGAGAATGGAAATGCAGAAACCTATATGCCGGCCACAGGTGCTGTGCTCAGCAGAGGACGATACAAAGATGGGCAGAAAGACGGACTCTGGTTCTGGTATTTTCCTGACGGGAAAGTCTACTATAAGCAGGAATTTGCTTTCGGAAAGAAAAGAAGCTACTGGATTGAAACCAATCTCATCGGAAATGAACACGGAGTTTATGAAAGATACTACTTTGACGGAAAACTCGAAGAGAAGGGACAGTTCGATGCGGGTTATAAGACAGGTGAGTGGGTAAAATTCTACAGAAACGGAAATCCTGAATACAAAGGCAGTTTCAAAAAGGATAAACGAATCGGGAAATGGTTTCAGTATTTTTCAGACAGTAAGATCGAATCAGAAGAACTGTATGATGAGAAAGGAAAACTCATTGAAAGAAAGACATTTTTCCCGGACGGAAAACCCAGATGTGTGCAGAAGACAAGTGATTACAGTTGCAACTGAATCATACAATTTCGAGGACTGTAATTTCCTGATCGACTGTGCGATACGGAGGACCCCAGTATCCGGTTCCTCTGTTCACGTAAAGCCAGGTGTTTCCGACTTTGTGCAGTCCTTTTACATATTTCTGCACAAGATATATCAGTGGAGTTCCGGGGAAATACTGACCTCCATGAGTATGACCGGAAAGCTGAAGATGAAATCCTGATTCTTCAGCGTGAACGACCTGCTTGGGCTGATGTGCCAGAAGGATTCTGACTGCACAGTCCTTGTCCGTTCTGCAGGTCTTTTCCATATGGATTCTGTGGTCGGGGTGTGCTCCGCCTCCGACAGGATCAGGGATTCCTGCAATCATGATATTGTATCCATTGTGGTTGATAATTTCATTTGAGTTCAGAAGCACTTTTATGCCGATGGATTTCAGAAAACGCACCCACGAGAGGGCTCCTGAAAAATATTCATGATTGCCTGTGCAGAAAAATGTTCCGTACTTTGATTTTAAGTCTGCAAACGGACTTACATCGTCTCTGAGGCGTTCCACGCTTCCGTCCACAAGATCCCCTGTGATCGCAATCATATCCGGGGAAAGAGAGTTTACTTTATCTGTGATCTCTGCTGCAAAATCCTTCTTCAGTGTCGGTCCGATATGGACATCGGAAATCTGCACAATTCGAAATCCTTTCAGAGATTCAGGCAGATCTGCAATCGGAACTTTGATATTGTAAATCTTCGGTCCGTCAGAAATTTTTTTCAGTCCGTAAGCTGCAAGACCTGCACTCAAAACAAGGGCAGATGTTCTGAAGAACTGATCGAACATTTCCTTCCTCGAAATCCGATAGTCCTGATGCAGATCCTGACTTCCTGAGAATGTGTTTTCAAAAAAAGGCAGTTTGCTCAAGACCCAGCTCAGAATGTCAAATCCTGCGAAAAGACTCACTGCGATTGTGAAAAAGCCGAAACTGCTGAATGCAATCAGAACAAGAGTTTTTTCTTTTGCGGGATTTACCTCATAAAAGGAAAGACCGTAAGAGGCAGGGGTCAGAATCGCGAGGATTCCCAGAAAACTGAAAAGAGCAAATTTAGGGAACCCGGAGATATGGAAAGACTGGCTGATTCTCATTGCAATATATAAATAGCCGGATAGAAGGACTGTGCCGAAGACTGCAAAAAAGATCAGGAATCTGTTCATGGTATATCAATTATTTTTACACTGATCTCTTCACAATTACAATTTTAGAAAAACGGCTTTACCTTTTTTCCCGATACTCCGACTCTGTATGCGTGATGAACGGGGTCAGCGATTCCCTGCTGAGGGAATATTTCGAGAAACAGTCAAATGCAGAATTTACATCTGCGCCAATGTGGAAATTATACAGAAATTCACTTGTGACTCATAAATTTTCAGAAAACAGGCTGGAGAAACTGGCTGTTTTTAATTCTGTAGTCAATTCTGTCTATCAGGTTCATGTGTTTCGAGGAGAGAAAATCCTTTTTGAATTTGGAATAGAAATTGTTTCCAAGTCTGAACTGAAAAAAAGCCTCTCTGTTCTTTCTCCTTCAAAAGAGAAAATTCGTTTTGTAAAAGAACATACAGTCAAGGAGATTCAGTTTACTCAGTTTGCATACATTGACGGTGAAAATCTGATTCTGCTTTTAGTCCCGAAAAAGACAGTGTCTGACGGTAAAGCAGTCGCGAAATATATACAGTATATAGCAGATATATACCATTATAAAAAATCATCCAAGACAAATGTGCTGAATATTCCGGCTGTATTTGAAGAACATTTCAGGATACAGATTGAAAAGGAAATAGAGAAAAGACCGGATACAAGGATGCTCGCCGCTCTGTACAGACTTGAGGATTTGAGCTCCTACTGCAGGATTATGGGTGAACAGTTTACTCACGGAATTGTAAAGGAAATCAACAGAACAATCAGAAGTTTTATTTCAGAGGATGATCTGATCTATACATTCTCTCATTCCAGATATCTGGTTGTCACATTCAACGAGAGCAATGAAAAAGCGATGCAGAGACTGAAGAATGTTCTTTTCAGGGTGCAGGAACTGATTATTCGGTACAACGTTGATCTGTTTGAATTTGAAAAAGACTCTCTGAATAATCCGGATTTCATAGAAAGATTTTTAGTGAATTGAGGTGGGTGGTTCGGAATGTGATGTTTCGGGTTCGGAATGTGATGTTTCGGTTCAGAAGGCGATGTTTCGGTTCAGAAGGCGATGTTTCGGTTCAGAAGGCGATGTTTCGAAACATCGCCTTCTGGGACCCCGCTTTTTAATTTATTTCGTTTTGCATCGAATTCACATTAAATACAACTTGCTCCGAATTAAGGATTCACCTTGACCAGATTGCCGGCGAGGATTGCAAGACTGTCTTTGTTGTAATCATCTGCAAGTTTCAGCCTGTAATTTTTTTCCTCACCTTCGAGTCTGGATGCACTTCTTTCGAGCAGAAGTCCGTTGATGAAACGTGTGGCTGATTCCACCATTTCAAATGCATAAGTGTCTCTGTAACCGCTGTCCTTCTTTTCAGAATACACTGTATATATTTTTTCCAGAGAATTCTTTACTTCAAGAAGTCTCTCGGATGCTTTGAATTTTCCGAGTTCCAGATCAATATAGGTTCTGAGATTTCCCTTTGGAGTGAGTCCTGCTACAATTCCCCCGATACAGGCGACAATCTGCAGCTGAGTCGTACCTTCGTAGATATTTGTAATCCTTGCATCTCTGTAGATTTTGGCTACATCATAGTCTTCGGTATAACCGCTTCCTCCGTGAATCTGAATTGCATTTGATGCCATCCAGTTTGCAGTTTCGGAGATATAGTATTTTGACATTGGAGTAAAAAGATTTGCGAGTTTCTCCCACAAGCTGATCTGCTCATCCCTTTTGACTTCTTTTTCAGATCTGCCTGAATGTTTCAGATGTTCCGATCTCCAGAGATACAGATCCACAGATCTTCCAGCCTCATACAGAAGACAGCGCATTGCATACAGTTCTCTTTCCATATTCTGAAGCATTTTTTTAACAGCAGGAATTTCCTGAATGAGTTTTCCGAACTGCACTCTTTCAGATGCATATTTTTTCCCTTCATAGTATGCCGCTGTTGCGATTCCGAGAGACTGAGCTGCAATGGAAAGTCTGGCAGTATTCATCATCCCCATTGAATACTTTACAAGTCCCATTCCTTCTTCACCGATGAGCTCAGCAGGACTGTTTTCATATACGACTTCGCAGGTAGGGGAGCAGTGCAGTCCAAGTTTTTTTTCAATGGAAGCGATATGCACATCCTTGCTGTGGACTAGAAAAAAGGAAAGTCCTCTGGCACCACTAGTAGGCGTGCCTGTTCTTGCAAGAGTCAGAATGACGGAAGGAATATCACCGAAACCGCATCCGTGAGTGATGAAACGTTTTGTCCCGGTGACTGTCCATTGACCGTCTGCATTTTTCACTGCCTTAGTCTGAACATTGGGAAGATCCGATCCGTAGTTCGGTTCAGTGAGTGCCATCGCACCGCAGAGTTTTCCTTCTGCGAGAAGAGGAACATATTTTTCCACCATTTCTTTTGAAGCATATTTTTCGATGGTTTCAGCCAGATTGAAACATCCGATTGCAATGGAGAAAGCAGCGTCTGCCCTTGCGGAAAGTTCCATTGCAATTGACTGCACTGTGAAAGGAAGACCGAGTCCGCCCATATGACGGCTAATGCTGTAAGGCAGAATGCCTGCTTCCTTGACTTTTTCCACCGCCTTGATCATCTGTTCAGGAAAAATGACTTTCCCGTTGTCGTACTTCAGTCCGGTCTTTTCAATGTCTCTGACCTGTTGGGAGAGTTCGTTGCCTGCCAGATCACCTGCGGTATCCAGACTTGATTTGTAGTAGTCAAGAGCTTCCTCATAGTTTGTGGGAGCAAGCGAAAGTCTTTCATTTCCTGTCTTTTTGTAGTCCTCTGCGTCCTGAAAATTATTTTCATAATTGTCAATCAGCTCTTTCCAGTTGATGATTTTATCAAAATGACGAATGATGTCTTCATTGCTTGTAAAGTAGTTCGCTGCTATCATATAATTTCTGTTTCCCCTTTATCGATACACCAAATCAGTATTTGATCTGATGAATTTTGTGCATAACTCTTTTTCAGAGACCAAATAGATTCTTATGTTCAATCAAAATCTTATTGCCGAATTCGGAAATGATTTTTTCTTCAATGACTGATCTTGCGGCACGGTGAATTCCCGGATTTGCTGTTCAGAAAAGAAAAATCCTGACAATATGCCTGTTTTGTCCTGGCCTGGCATCAGCACGCAGTTCAAAGCTATTGTGTAACGTTCGGGTTCCATTCAGATCAAATATCTGTCTGCATCCCGCTATTTGAAAAAAGTGAAACAGGAGAGTCGGGATTTATGTTCTTAGATTTCTGATTGACGGATTTCTCTTTCAGATGCATATCTGATGTCTTGAATCAGTATTAAGGAGAAAGCCATGATTAAAAACATATTAATAAATATACTTATAATAATCTTCTTTTGGAAAGGAAAGGTGAGTGAAGAAGATTTTACCGTTCATATTGCCGATCCGAAAAAAGGAAATCTGGAAATGCACTGGAAGGACAGTTCCGGAAAACCTTACAGAAGTTTCAAAAGCGTCAAGAAGGAACTGGAGAAGAAAGGACAGAAACTGATTTTCGCAATGAACGGAGGGATGTATGAAGAGGACAGAAGTCCGGTTGGACTTTATGTTGAGAACGGAAAGGAACTGAACAGAAAAGAATTAAATCTTCATGAATTTGCATCTTTTTTTAGAAGCCGAGGATGCAGGAATGCACTTTATCTGGATGGGACAATTTCTTCCGTCTATCTTCCCGAAAAAGGAGAAGATTTTCTCGGAGGAGATTTCGGAGTCATCATCACGGAAAAAGAATGAATCATTCTAAAATTTCTTAGTATATCCGAACTGAACTATGAAAACATGCTTGGGAATTTTCTGTTCCTGATAATTTCTGATCACTGCTGTTTTCATTACCTCATGCATCGGCAGACTTTCAATTGCGTCTATTGTCGGTTTATTGCTTATGCCGACCGTTTTTGAAGGGTCGACCGTTCTCCCGTCATTCGGATTGATGTCTGAAAAAACACCCGTCCTGGAGAAATATCTGTCATTATCGTACATATATGTATTCGGTCTGTAAGCATCAAACAGATTCAGAAAGAGACTATGGAATGAAAACTGAAGTTTCAGAGTAACATCACTCACACCGACTCTTCTGTCAGTGGAATTGTTCGGGGCCTGATAGCCTGCTTCCAGGGCAGGAGTGAATTTAAAAATGGATTCCTTGAAGAATTCATGCTTGAAACTCAGTCTGCTGTGAATATTCCCGTTGTTGAGACCGTTCAGTTCGGAAGAGAGTCTGTAAAAGGTCGTCCATTCCGGATGAATGATTTTCAGAAAAGGAATCTCCCATCCAAAAACATATTCATACATATTAAATTTTGTAGGATAATTCTGATTGCTTAGTATAAAAAATCCTGTTTTGAACCCCCCTGCAAAGTTTGTCCATTCGTAATAGATCTGCGCCACAAAAACATCTCGAAGACCATTGTGTTCTTTTCGAAATTTCACAGCATTCGGATCAAATGTCAGATTTCTTGTGCTTAAAAAGGTATTCAGTCTGGATGTTTCATCAGTTCCACCGGGAGATGCCTGAAATTTGAAATCAGTGTCTCTGTCTGATCTGTTTTCGAGAGGGTTATGGGATGTCATATAAAGTTTCAGCCCGTTCACTGGAAGATCAAATTTCACATTTGTGGAAAGAAACCAGGACTGTGCAAATGAGCTGTAAGGCTGCAGATTTCTTCTGCTCAGTTTGTCTCCGAATATACTCGACCCTCTGAAGTTGATGTCATTTGCAGTGTACTGAGTAATCGTAATTACTTCTTTCGGCGGTTCCGCTGCCGAATCCTTTGCGGGTGTGCCGGGAGAGTTTTCCTGTGCCGATGCGCTGAAAACAAAAAAAGAGAAAAGCAGAATAAATTTAAAATTTGCGGACATTCAGTTTCATGAATATATTTTTTCATATAAAGTCAATGATAATCCTTGCACTATATCATTTAAATGTCATTGAATCTTTCGGACGAATTCTGATTTGAGTTTAATTGCTCCGATTCCGTCTATTTTGCAGTCGATATTGTGGTCTCCTTCCACCAGTCTGATGTTCTTGACCTTTGTGCCGACCTTCAGAACGGAAGAAGAACCGTTCAGTTTCAGGTCCTTAATCAGGGTAACTGAGTCTCCGTTCTGAAGCACATTTCCATTCGCATCTTTGACGACACTCTCGTTTTCCTCATTTTCTTTTTCTGCATTCATTACCCATTCATAAGAACATTCCGGGCAAACAAACATTTCTCCATCTTCGTAAGTGAGTTCTGAACTGCATTGAGGGCATTTGGGAAGACTTGTCATTTAGATCCTTCTTTTTATCTGATTCCTGAACTGATTCTGTTCAGGTGCTATTTAAGCAACATCTTTTCGGAGCTGTATTTGAATCATTATCCCATCATGACAAAAGTATCTTTTCCCTGAAATGCAATCGCATACTTGCGGACTGTCACAACACCTAAAGCTTTCAGTTCCGATTCATACTGCATTTCTTCGATTTGTTTCAGTCCTGCTTCAGCTGCTGACTGCAGAGTTTCTTTTTTATAACTGCTCAGTTTTTTAAACTCGATAATCACCCCATTATCTGACAGATTCTTTGGAATCAACATAATGTCATAACTGCCATAACCGCTTTCCCGATTGGACTTCACGGAATGTGTATCAGAGAGATGCAGGAGCAGTCCCAGAACAAAAGCGTGGTAGACCTTTTCTGATTCTTCTCCTGAAGGATCGAAATAGCTCATAGAATTCATGATATGTTTTTGAAAAGGTTCCGCAAAAGAGTCCAGAAGACCGAAAAGCAAACTGTTCAGCATTGTTTTCAATTCATTAGATGTCAGGCTGTCGGTCAGCCAGGAGGAAATAAACTTTCGGAAAAGAGAGAATACTTCCAGATTGGGAATCATCAGATCACAGATACGAGTGCCATCCTGTGTAAGTTTTTGTCCGGTCACTTTTAAATATCCGCAAAACAGAAGAAAACTCCAAAAAGACTCGCTGTTTTTTTCAATCTCTTCGAACACAGTATCCGTTTTAATTTCTTTGGTGACTGCCTGTCCGGTAAGGAGCAGTTCCATATCTTTTTTGACTTCTGCACCGGCCCTGCTGAGAAGTTTCTTGACCAGAAAATTGGAACTGGTGTTGACCCAATGAGGCGCCAGTCCTTCTCCGCTTCTGCTGATGAAGCTTAGTATAGACCATGGATTGTAAATATCCTTACTTTCTCCGAACACATAACCGTTGTACCAGGTCTTCACTCCTTCCTTAAAAGAGTCCAGTCCGTAATAACTGAGAGCTCCACTGACTTCTGTTTCAGTCAGACCGAATTTATCGGAATACCTTTGATTCAGGATAGTAAAGACCTCTACATTATTCAGATCAGAAAATATACTTTCCTTAGAAATTCTCAGTATGCCGGTAATGACACCCTTCTGCAGGCAGGAATTGTCCTTTAATCCAGTTCCCAGAAAAATACGAATAAAGCTGATCATCTCAGAATAAAATCCGTTGTCGTAAGCTTCGTGAACGGGGGTGTCGTATTCATCAAGAAGCAGTACAACTCTTTCTTTGTGATGAGTGTATAAAAGTTCCGTGAGAAGTTTTAAAGATTTGTTCAGTACCGAGCGGTCGGCAGTTCTGTTCAGAATATCCTGATACATCTTTTTCTGAATCTCAGACAGTGCCGAGGAAGAAAGCAGATAATCATGTCTTTCAAATTCTTCAGAGATCAGCAGTTTTAAGTGAGATTCACAGTCTCTCCAGTTATTTTCCTTCACATCCTTGAAACTGAGAAATATTACAGGATACTTTCCGCAGTGCTGCATATATTCCTCACCTTCTTTTTCGATCTGAAGATGGGCAAAGAGATGACGATTGCTTTCGAGTTTCGGGTGTTTCTCAAAAAAATATCGGATCATATAGAGATTGGTCGTTTTCCCGAAACGGCGGGGACGGACAATCAGATCGACAAGGCTTCCCGAATCCAGAAGTTCCTTCAGAAAAAGAGACTTATCGACATAGAACATATTGTCTTCTATGATTCGTTTAAAGTCAGAGAGACCGATCGGAAGTTTCTTGAGTTTCATATCCCCAGCGTCAGAATTTCACAGCGGCCGGTCAAGCACTCTTCCGGAGCTTCTGAATCTCTGCTATGGACAGACCGGTGAGAATGGAAATCTGCTCATCTTTCATTCCCATCTCTATGGCTTTGAGGGCAACTTCCTGGGCTTTGCTCAATTCTCCTTCGACTCTTCCTTCAACTTTCCCCTCAATTCTCCCTTCAGCCCTTGCCGTATCGATTATACCTTTTGATTCCCAATAAGCCATCAGACTTTCTGTATATACATTGTATTCGTCTTTGGTCATGGCACCGATTTCGGAAGTGTGAAACGCTTTTTCAAAAATGGGTTCATTTAAGATAGAAGGTATGTGATCAAAGTTTTCCAGGTTTTTCAGAAAGTAGCACCATTTGTCAAATCGGGATTCCAGTTCAGATTCAGACTTGTTGAAAAGAGGCATCTGCAGAAACTTGAAATGCAGCTTGTCATAAAATACATCTCCGTCCTGATCTTTCAATTGAACATAACGTTCGAATTTTCTGATTTCTTCCTTTTCATCATATTTGAAATCCAGAATGGCAATCAGATAGATATGCTGCAGTTTGAAATTCCAGTTTCCTTTTTTTGCCTGCTCTTGAATCGGGAAAGTGACAGCAAACAGGGACCTGTCCTTAAAATACTCCAGCTTTTCCTTCTGCATTTCCACGATGAAAGGTTCACCGTTGGCACCTTTGCAATAGATATCAAAAATGGCTTTTCGGAGGAAGGGCAGCTCACCGATATTTTCCGGATTTCGGAAATTGAGTTCCTGAATCTGGTGTTTGGCAGGAAGCACCTGATTGAGAAAATCAATGAGCAGATCTTTATTGGCCTCTTCTCCGAAGAGTTTCTTGAACCCAAAATCAGTGTAAGGGTTGAAGTATTTGGGAATTCTTTCCTGCATGACAATTACGATGAGCAGAAAGGGATGCTTTGTAAAGAAAAAAAGAAGGAAGTTTTTTGTATTCTCCAGACTGCAAAGAAATCAGACTTGAATAAGTTCTGAATTGGAACTCAGTCCATTCCAAATAAATAAATTGCAAAAAAAGAAACGGGTCTTTAGGATATCTCGTGTGACTCAAGAAGCGGTATGAGAAAAATGCCTCTTTCTTAAATTCCGGGAAGAAAAAAGCGTTTTAGGAAAAAGAATGATTTATTTTGAATGGGACGAAAATAAAAATACAGCCAATCAGAAAAAGCATGGAATTTCTTTTGAAGAAGCCGTATATGTATTTTCAGATAAGGAAAACCTGTCTATACCTGATATGGAACATTCAGAAAAGGAAGAGCGTTGGGTGACAATAGGGACAATTAAGAAGCACGGAACAATTGTTGTTGTTCACACAGAAAGAATTTTCGAAGAAGTGGAAAGAATTCGGATTATTTCTGCAAGGAAAGCGGAATTGTCCGAAGAAAAAGAATATTTACAAAATCTATTATAGGTGATGACAGTGAAAAAAAAATACGATTTCTCAAAGGGCGTCAAAGGTAAGTTTTACATACCAAAGGAAAGAATTGTTCTGCCTCTGTATTTAAATAAAAAGAACCAGGAATTTTATTTAGAATTAGCCAGAAAAAAAAATATCAGTTTATCCGAATTGATAAATTCACTTCTGGAAAAAGATAAAGAAATACTGGGTCAGTTCAGTTTATAGTTGACCCTCACCGAAGAGCTTCTTAAATCCCCAAGTTCGTTAAACTTATTTTTCCTTCCTAAAAAGAATTTGTTTGACATAGGCTGCTCTTACTAAAAATAGTGAGTGAAATCGGAGGTCGAATGGGAAGCACACCGGAAGGCTTTGGCCCTATTGTTGTACAATTACTCTTGGCATTAGGTT
>JBPOJG010000438.1:0-3046 GCA_052033835.1 Spirochaetota bacterium | reverse complement strand
ATAGAGCAGAGTCAAAAGAAACCCCGCAGTATTCGGTTTCTTTTCATTTTTCTGACAGCCGATCATTAACAGACCTGACGTGCGTCCCTACGACATCGTCCATTTCGGCATCCCCCAGATTCTTTGTGCACCCGATCCATTCCGCATACAATCCGGTCGGGCAGGTTAGAAACCTGCCCCTACGAAACTGTCGCGCATAACTGATGTCCTTCGTTTTGTACAACGTCCCATCCAGAATAACGTCCATAACAATCGGTGTGCGCTTCTGTCCTCTCCAGCCTCTCGGATACATTTTGAAATAAGGAGTTGAGATGTCTTTCCGAAGGAAGAAGAGGATAAGGGCAATTCCGACAAGGGTCTGCAGTAATGCAGAAAGATGAAAAATATCCTGATTCCTGAACAGTGCAATAGTATTGTTTATCGTAAGTGCAGATGCATAAAAGAGAAGGCTCCACCATACCCATTTTTTGACTGACAGAAGCCCGATTCCGATAATGCAGGGAACTGCAAGAAAAATCAGATCGGCAGTACCCATCACTGTCATCCAGCGGAACCCACTGCCTGAAATATTGTAATATTTTTTAATTCTTAAATAATTGATTACAGGAAGCAAAGCATCAGAACGCCTGCAGTCAAAACGGAGAGAGGCATTTTGAGTCTTCTTCGTCTGTCCGAAAATGAAAAAAAATTCATAAATGACAGTATCCGAAAAAGAAACAGGCTGCCGCCAGAGCCAATGCATCTCTTTCTCTCTGAAGTCTTTCCTGTTCTGCCTTTGCAGCCTGTTCTCTTCTTTTGGCCGCTTCTGCAACAAGCCTTGCGGCTTCTGCCTGCTGTCTTGCAATCTCTGCGAGTCTCGCAGCCTCTGCCTGCTGTGCAGCCAGAACAGCATTCTGTCTTTCTTGTTCCAGTCTTGCTGCTTCAGCCGCCTGCCTTTCCAGTTCCAGCTGTACCAGCCTTTCTTCTTCCTGTCTCTTAAGTTCCGCAAGACGCCTTTCTTCCTCAAGTCTGCCCTGAAGCCTGGCCTCTTCTATTTTACCGTTCAGATCTTCAATTTTTGCTTTTGTATCAGCAATCTGACCATCCACTTTTTCAATTCTCTGCTTTATTAGAGAAAGCTTATATTCTGCATCTCTGATCTGATCCTGAATCTCTTTGAGTCGTTTTTCCCTGTCCTCCAGTTCTTTCTTTTTATTTTCATAATCAATCAGCTTCTCCTGCAGATCAGCCCTCGCCAGGATATATTCCATCTCGGCATCCTTCCATCTGTCGCCTGTAGATGTGAAAGAACGGGCTTTAGGGGCAGAATTGAAAGATATTTCACGCAGTTTTTTACCTACGACACTTCCCCATTTTTTAAAACCTTTATCATTCGGGTGAATGAGATCAAGTGCCATATATTCCTGAGGTTTGTTCATCTCATCCCAGACGCGTACATACTCTGCGTTATACTTTGCCGCTAATCCGCTATAGTCTGCTTCCATAGAATTCAACCCTACAGTGAAGTATTCTCCGATAGAAAGATAGAAAGCCAAAGGGTCTGTCATTTTCACTTCATCTGCCAAAGGATTGCCTACCCCCGGAATAATTTGAGGAGTCTGATCCAATGTAACATTTAAGAATCGTCCTCTTGCAGGATAACCCCCTACAACAAGTACATCCGGCTTGCCATTGTTTGTCTTGCTGGATATTGCTGCCAGATTCATGATGATATATTCCAGATCCCGTCTCAAATTGAATCTTGCTGTTTCAAAATAAATAGCGAGAACAGCAGGCAGAATAGATCTTCCATAAGCTGTTTTCGGAAGATGATTGACCGCATACCAGGATGCAGCCAGAGAATCCATCAAATTATTTCCTCCCACATGAAAAACAAAACGCTTTGCAATTTTATAATTTTTGGACATATTAGGGATACAGTTATCAAGATGACGGACGATTTCATAGGAACGATATCCTTCTTTTCCTAAATTCTGAATGCTCTCCTCAGAAAACAGAGAATCTGCTGAATATGGTCCAGCATTAGCATAAGGTTCATTCAGAATTGAAGGCATTGTACTTTTTCCGTAAACTCCGCCATTGTTTACAAAATCAATCCGGCTGTCTCCAAAAAATGTGATAGCTGTGTTGTCGTCATACAGGCCGGATGTATTTCAGAATCGTTCATTAGGATCACCAATATGACCTTTATAAGGAGGAATTGCATAAAGCTGGACAAAAATTAATGATAATATCATTATAGAAGAAACTATTGATTTCATTTTAAAATACTCCGAAACATAAGCTTTAACAGACAGTTGGAATCATTAGTCCCTATACTTAAAAAATTCATCGTTCCCATATATGGTTCCAGTATTATCTCCTCATTCTCTTTAAATCCATATTCATACTCATAAGTATCAGAAGTCTTTCCTCTTACATATCTATATTGAAATCCATAGCAATATCCCCAAAAAGTGTAAAATCTGATTTTTTCGCATTTTTCGGAAATTGTAGAGTCATACGTTATTGCTTCGACAATACTCAAAGTAATTTTTGTTGGTTTTTGACTGAAAAAACTTTTTGTGCTACCAGATTTTATTTTTTCCATTGTAATAGTCTGGTTTTCTCCTAAACTTTCAACTGAGTAATCTTTCCAAACCCCTAATGCAGTCGTGATTGGTTTTCCTCCGCAGGCAGGATGTCCGCCGACAAGCATTTCTGCGGTAAGTGCATTCAATACTCGTTGATCCTTGATGGGAGTGTTATAGCGATCCTTATAGGGAGTCTTTCCATGAATACAGGATATAAATAATGATAATATAATTATATATTTTATGAATTCATCCCTAGTTCCGACAGTCTAGCTGATACCATTTTTGAAAACCAAAAATTCTGCACATTCCAGCTTCTGTCAGACTGCAGATAAAAATCCAAAGAGGAAGCACCATAGGACAGGAGATCCACCAGATCAATCCGGCTGTCTCCAAAAAATGTGATAGCTGTGTTGTCGTCGTGGAAAAGTTCAGTGTTGCATCTTTCAGAATCCAGTAATTTTGGATCAGAA
>JBPOJG010000295.1:0-2749 GCA_052033835.1 Spirochaetota bacterium | reverse complement strand
CCCGCTATTCGCTGTTCTCTATTCGCTGTCCGCTCTGCCTTCATTACTCTAAAACTGTGGTTCCAGGTAGTTTCTATCTTCTCGCCGGACTGCAGAGTCAGGATGTAGATTTCATCTGTCTTCTTAGGATATGTGTCCGTGACTTTTGAATATGTCTGTCTTCCGGTCTTCTCGTTCCACGACAGCACATAGTCCCCTCTGCGGAGATCCTCAATATTCTTTGTCTCTTCAAGTTCACGGTTCACTTCGATCAGTTTCGGGTCTCTTCGGCTGTCTGCATAGCTTTTTTTCAAAGACGCTGTCTTTGAATCTGTATTTTATATTTTTATAAAATACTTTACTTTTAAAATGCATTTATCTTCCCTTCGAAACGGCAATGACTGGGAAATTAATTATCGCCTGAGAATCCTACTATTTTGCATTTGTTGCAGTTATTTCTGGGACAGGCAAAGAAAATCGCACCAAGATACGGCGGTCCGTCAAATATTAAAAGACGGTCTTCGATTGGCTTAACTCCGCAGACAGGTCCTAGAGGCTTGGAAATTACTCCATTCAGAAGCAAGTCTCGAAAACTTTTTTGACTGCCATCCAGTTCTCCATCCTTTCGTCCCAGTTCTGTATTGAATATTATATTATATAATTTTCCTTTTTTCTTGATGAATTCAGATATCTGCTTCTTATCATTTTTATGGAACCAGATTGTATCTCCCCCATCCCCACCTGATCTATAAAAAACAGAATCAGAAAAATATCTCAACAGTTTTTTAGGATCATTATTTTTAATTGTCTCTATCACGGGCACAGATGCCCCTGCAGTGTCGTAATTAATCCTGTAATACGGGTGTGCAGGTATTTCAATCTCAAACCTTTTGATCTGCAGCTTTCCCTGACTGTTTTCATAAATATGAACATTATAATTTAAATAATCAGATTTCCTATCTGACTTTGTTTCATTTAATTCAGCTGTGAGACAGAATGAATCTTCAGAATGTCCTGTTTCTTTCAAACCTAATAGATAGTAAAAATTTATGTCACTTTTCCTGTAAAATTCGGAAAAACTGAAAATGCTCGGAGGGGCAAGTTTTTTCTGAATTAAAGAGGAGAGATCAAAAAGACAGGAGTATAAAACACCTTTCCCTTCCAGAAATTCAGCAGAATGTTTTTTTTTATCAAAGGAATATGACCCTACAAAAAAATTTGCAGTGTTTGGTTTTTCGAAATAACATTCATCAATAACAACTGTGTCCTCCAATAGATCCAGGATCTGATCCAGATTACGGTTTTCAAGCACTGTCCGAAATTTATCTGAGAACTTGATGAGCTTTTCTCTTTCTGTCTGAATCTTCTCCGAAAGCCTTTTCTGTTCCTCTTTTTTTATCTCAGCCTTTTCATTTCTGCAGAACAGAAAGGCAATAAACACAATATAGAAAATAATATTTTTCATTCTTTTTCAGAAACCGCTTTATGAAGCTGGATACACTTTTCTCTTAGTACTGTACACTGATAATGACCATGAGGACCGTCTGTATTGCCGATCATCCCGTTGACATGTCCAAGCCAGGTACCTGCAGGAATCGGAATAATCTTTTTTCCTTCAGCTTTCCTTGCTTTATTGCGTATAATGGTCTCCATCAGTTTGGCATTGATCTCAGTGGAATGTCCGGCATAAACATCGGTTTTTTCAGGAATTTTATAGAATATTGATGAACCAAGAGACTTGTTGTTATTCACTTCAGTTACATAAATATCTTTCCCGCCTGCATAGAAGTCGTGCCGTTTAGGATTGATAAGTGTAATCAGATCTACTTTCTCACGTGTATCTATTTCAGGGTCAGGGTAATGTTTTTTTTCCCTAACAAAACTTTCAGTCAAAGGATGCTTCTCCATATGCTTTGCATTATTGTAAAAATATTTATCTGGACTTTTGTATCCCGGACTGTCTTCATCGTTTTTTACAAAATATGCACGACCAGTAAAAAAACCGTTGTCATTCTGCTCCAAAGGCCTGAATTCGTTCTTATAAGTTTGTCCGTCTATCGTCATCTCAGTGACAATCTCTCTGCCGGATGCTGTCTTCAGTTTTGGTTTTCCGTCAGCAACCAGCACCTGTTTCGAAGATTTCAGCCACTCCGGTAAATACTTTTTGTACGAACCCAGCAGTTTCTCAAAGAATGAATCCTCTTTCCCATAAACCTTAGTTTTCTCCATCACTATTCCTTTTTCTGAGATAGTGATTATTTTTTCAATTTCATCGAACTCACTTCCGTTCTGCATACGGGAACGGGTAATATAATTTTTACCTGAAAACTTGTCTCCATAATAATCCTCAAATTCAGAACCTTTTTGAATTCTATCACCGGTTTCTGTATAAGATTCATCATTCAGAATAAACGAACCATTTTTTTTGATGGACTTTTCGAGTGCCTTCTTGTCTGCATCTGAAAAATTTACATACCCTTCTGTTTTGAATTCATTCGGTTTCGGTTTATTTTTTTCATCCACTACATTTTTCAGAGTGTTCAGTCTATTATACCCGTTCGCATTATGCACCAATACCCCTTCTTCGCCCACGAAGTAAGTGTGATTTCCAGCTACCTCAAAGTTATATACCGTTTCTGAGCGTTTAGCTGAGGTAATGCTTTCAATCTTCAAGAGTGTTCCGTCGGACTTCATTACAGTATCGCCTGCACGGAGGTCTTTTGCCTGAACCCAGTGTCCCTCTCTTTCAGAAGGTTCAGAAACCTGCATT
>JBPOJG010000094.1:0-6586 GCA_052033835.1 Spirochaetota bacterium | reverse complement strand
CAGAACCGGTAAATTCGTGAGTATATCCTGCAGGAAGAATTTTTTTGGAAATTTCAGATGCAGTGCCAAGTGCATCTGACTGAGAAACGCCCGGACCGAGATTTGCACGAATGGTAATTGCTCTCTGTCTGTCAGTTCTTGTAATGCTCTGAAGAGATGTCTTGCTTACAGTCTTTACAAGTTCGGCAAGCTTTACAAGTTCCCCTCTGTTGTTTCTTACATAGAGATTCTTTATATCCGATTCGTTCTTTCTGAACTCATCCTTGACTCTTACATAGATATTGTATCTTCTTCCGTCCTTGGAAAACTGACCTGCCCTGATTCCTCCGATCATTGCACCGATCGTATTGGACAGACTCTGCATACTGACTCCGTATGCCAGAGCCTTTGCTCTGTCCGGAATAATATGAATTTCCGGCTGACCAGGTTTATAATTAGTATCTATATCAGTGTATTTTTTTGTATTCTCCATTTCACTCATGATTTTTCCGGAAAGATCTGCAAGAGTTTGCCAGTTCGATCCCTGAATCACAAATTCCACAGGATAATCTCTTCCTGAACCGGAAAGCCCCCTCATAGACAGATCCTGAATGAAAACTTTCAGTTCCTTGGATATTCCCGAAACAGATTTCCTTACATCTGCAGCGATCTCAGACTGAGTAAATTTCTTCTTTGTCTTAGGATTGATTTCTCTTTCTTCTGGCTGCTTGAGACTCACAAAAAACATTGCTGAATTCGATCCAGTCTGTCCCCGTCCTGCACCGATGATGGAATATACCCTGTCTACATCCTTTTTAGACAGAAGAATCTCCTCAGTCTTTACCGCGAATCTGTCCGTAAAAGCAAGTGATGAACCGGGAACAGTCTGAATTCGGACAATAAACTGGCTCTGATCCTGAGAAGGAACAAATTCCTTTTTCAAAGGCTTCAGAATTAGAAATGAGGATGCGGCGAGAATTGTTGAAATAATAATTACACTGTATTTCCATTGAATGCAGAATGCAGTGATTCTTTCATAGAGTCTTTCGGTGGCAAGAAAACCTTTTTCGATCCACTCACTCAGTTTTTCTATGCGTATATCTTTCCCGGAAAACCTCGAAAGACGCATTGGTGTCAGAGTCAGGGATTCCAGAAGTGATAGCATCACTGCTGCAGTAATTGTCACACCGAACTGATAGAAATATTTTCCGATAATACCTTTCATAAATGCTACTGGAAGAAAAATAGCGACAATCGAAAAAGTCGCCGCAGCGGCAGCAAATGAAATCTGCTTTGCTCCTTTCTTTGCAGCATTATAAAATGTTTCACCCTGTTCTCTGAACCGGTATATATTTTCAAGAACCATAATTGCATCGTCTACGACAATCCCCACAGCAAGAGAAAGTGCCAGAAGCGTAAATGTATTCAGAGTAAATCCGATCCAGTCGAGAAAAATGAATGTTCCTAGAATGGAAGTAGGAATGGCAAGCAGTATATTTAAAGTAGATTTTAATGATCCAAGAAACAGAAACGTGACGATGCTTGTCAGAACTGCAGAAAGAATCAGGTTGAATTCCAGTTCATCCATAGACTCCTTGATGAATCTTGTAGAATCAAAATTGATTCCGAGTTCAAATCCTTCCGGAAGTGTTTTCCTCAATTCTTCCATTCTTTTTTTGACTGCGGCGGCAGTCTCCACCGCATTGACCCCTCTCTGCTTCATAATTCCTATGCCGACAGCAGGTTTTCCGTTGAACCTCGAAAGCCTGTAAACATCCTCAAGTCCGTCTTCGAGTTCAGCTGCAGAACTTAATCTGTAGCCTCCGTCAAAGATGGGAGTTCCTCCTCTGTAAGCGATCGGCAGTTTTCCGAAGATGTCCATTGTTTCCGCCTCACCCATAGCACGGATGCTCATCACTTTTTTATCCGTCTCAAGCATACCGGCAGGAACTTCAATATGCTCTCTTTGAATTGTCTGGAGAATGTCTTCCACGGTCAGCTCTTTTGAATTCAGTGCCTTCGGTGAAACCCAGACTCGGAGAGCCGGTTCCAGATGTCCCCCAAGCATAATCTGCCCCACACCGGGAACTGTGGAAAATTTATCCTTGAGATGATCCTGTACATATTTCATCAGAATCTTTCTGTCACCGGTGTACGATGCTCCTACCCACATAATCGGAGATTCTTCAGGGTTATATTTTGTAATGACAGGAGGATCGAGATCCTTCGGAAGCAGTTTCTGAACCCGAAGCACCTTTGTCTGAATTTCCTGAAGAGCTGAGTCCACATTTCTGTTCAGTTCCAATTCCACAGTAATATTTGCCGATCCGAAACCGGATGTAGAGTTCAGGCCGGTAATGCCCTCTACACTCAGAAGAGCGTCCTCCACAGGATCAGTGACCATGGACTCCATAATTTCAGGAGATGCCCCGGAAAGACTGAGACTGACATTGATGACAGGAAAATCCACATCAGGCATCTGAGTGATTCCCAGTCTCTTGAATGAAATCGCTCCGAAAAACATAAGAGCTGTCATCAGCATCCATGCAAATACAGGATTTCTAATGGAAATTAATGATAAATTCATTTTTAATTTTCCTTATAGGAATCAGAAACAGGTTCTTTTCCCATTGCAATGTCGAGAGAAATCATATCGAGCTGTTTCTGAAACTTGGAATTGATCAGTTCATCCTTTGCCGTCTGCAGATTGCTGAGTGAGTCGAGAACCTCAAGAAGTGTAGCCTGCTTCAGATCATAGTCCGCCATGACTGAACCGTACGTTCTGGACGCATTGGCGACAATTCCCGAATAGTTTTTTTCCTGAAGAGAGGAGTTTTTATAATGATGAAATGCTTTTTTTACTTCCTGCACGGCAAATTTTTCCGTCTGAATGAAACGCAGTACTGCCTGTCTTTTCAATGACTCTGCCTGTCTGACTTTCGCACTTACCTGTCCTGCAGAAATCAGAGGCATCTGAACAATGAGCTGATTGAATATATCCCTGTTCTGGGTCTGATTTTTTCCGGCAAATGTATAATAACTGTCCAGTGTCAGACTGGGAAGATGTCCTCCGTAAGCAGTCTTGAGTTCATTGTTCGCAATCTCCATCTGCAGTTTTGCAATCTGGATATCGTATCTTTCTGAAACACTCTTTTCAGCCTCATCGGCAGAACGGATTTCTGCATCTCTGGGTTGACTTTTTTTAAATGATATTTTATCCTTTATTCCTGTAAGGAAAACCAGATCCTCTCTTTTCAGTTCCAGCATATTCTCTATATTCAGAATCTCTGCATCAATTCTCGAAATCCTTGTAATTGAATTCAGATATTCGCTTTTTCTGCTTCTTCCGATAGCACTTCTTCTCTGCAGTTCAAGAGACATTTTTTTTGAGAGACTTTTCAGTTTTTTCCTGCTCTCGAGACTCTCTTCCATCTGCATAATAGAAAATACGGTTGCTGCTGTTTCCATATAAAATCTGTAAAATTCATTTCTGTATTCCAGCCGTCTCATCTTGACTTCCAGATCAGTATTCTTATACCTGTTCCAGTCGGATCCTCCGCTGAAGAGAGGGATATGGAGCACAAGTCTGCTACCGGGACGGAATGCAGGAGAAACTGCGGTTCCGCCCGTTCCTTCCGACTGACTGTATGTGTAGAAAGGATTATAGGGAGTTGCGTAAGCACCGGTATATGCATTGTAAGCATTATTTCTGTTTCTGATCTCACTGTCATGCTCTGCATGATCAGGCACGTTGAAAAATTTCTGGTATCTGTAAGACAGACTGGGAAAAAGATCTGCAAATGCCATATCCTTTCTGGCATCGGCCTCCTCTATCATTTCCTTTTTCAGATTCATCCTTTCTGAATTTTTAAGTGCGATCTGAAAAATCTCTTCGAGACTCAGTTCTTTCTTTTCAGAAGGGACTTCTTTCTTTTCGGGTTCGGGTTTCTGTATTTCAGATTTCTTTTTTTCTGTATGCAGAGCCGGAACTTCATTTCTGACATTTTCAGTTCTGCAGAAATTCAAGAAAAATAAAAATAATATGTTTATCATTATATGCAGGATCTTATGTTCATTTTTCATTCAGGAATCCTCAAATGTCATTTCTCGTAAATGCGACGCAAGTCTTTGAAACTGCCGACAGGCTGAGCATTTACATTTTTTCAGAGGACTGTTTTTAATACACACAGAAAAAAAACCGGATATGTATCCTGCATATTTTTTTACAGCAATCCAATTGCCTTTGCTTCTTTCAGACAGCCGAGAATTGGTTAAATTTGAATTTGCTTAATTAATGAATGTGAGCAAAAAGCGGAGATAGCCGCTTCCTTTCCTGTGAGGCAGTTTTCATATCTCCGGGGGTGCGGAAAAGCATAGAAAAATGAGCTTTTATACAACCCCAAATGCGGAAAACAATCTGTATGATTTGACAGATTCAGATACTTATTTCTTTATCGGATATCTGATAATCGTATAATACTCATCCTCGTTTCCGGCAAAGATCATTCCTCTGCTCTTCAGATATTCCTCCTCATGCGGACCGGATATTTTATATCCCTTTGATTTTATAAAATCATGAAGTTTTGCCACGGTAGGCTCTTCTTTTGTATATGCACCTATATGCAGGATCTCTGCTGTCAGCCCATATTCCCAGGTTTCAAGTCTCAGTTCCTTATACTCCTTCTGCAGGCTCTCCGGAATTGATTTTACAGAATCATTCACAGGAAGTGCAAAAATTCCAGTCCACTTCTCCTTCGGTGTGGTCAGAGGTTTCGGCCATCTCGCGCGAGGCGGCTCTTTTTCCATCCCGTCTCTTGCACCGCTCATCTTATATGCAGACTTAAAGAGTGCAGAATAGGCTTTTCCGGCGGCTGCATTCGGATCTCCTTCCATTTCATACACAAGCATTTTCATTGCTTTCTTTTCAACAATTCTCGGTTCTTTCAGAAATTCATAGGTGCGCAGATCAATCGAAGAACAGAACTGAAAGAGGGACAAAATAAATAAATATATTATCTTCATATTTTTATTTTTTTGACCGGCATATTCTGTCAATCCTATTCTTCAAAAAGAGAAAGGTAGTCCCCGTCTATCAGAAGAGACATTTCAGTCTCATTTCCATTCAGAAGATCCGCAATAACCGGAACTCTGTCAGCCGATACTCCGGAAAAAAGGAGAGCAGACAGAGTTATCAGAAGAGCGGCACCTGAGCTGTATGCGATTTTTCTAATATTTCTTTTTTTTCTTTCAGAGAGAATTCTGCCCGCCATCATTTCATTCCAATCTGCGCTTTCAAGCCTTCTGTCAATTTCGTTCATTTCAGTTTCTCCGCGATTTCTTTTTCCATTTCCTTTCTGAGCATTTCCCTGCCTCTGTTTGCTCTCGACTTGACAGTTCCCTTAGGAACACCGAGTTCATCTGCAATTTCCTTTTCAGACTTCCCCTTCAGAAAAAGGTTCAGCACATCTGAATAAAGACTGGGGATTTTTTCCATATATTTTTTTATATCCCAGAAAAATGACCCCGAATTCTCTGACTTTTCCGACCGTTCCGATTTCAGTTTCTCCATTTTCTTTTCTTCACGTATCAGCTTTTCGTTCATTCGGAGAGATTCATTCTTTGCAATCGTATAAATATAAGTGGAAAACTTGGAATCGTTTCTGAAACTTCCTTTCACAAGCGATGAGTAGGCCCGCAGATAAACTTCCTGCACAACATCGTCCACAGAATGCGAAAACCTCTCTGCGAGGTGTTTACTCACCGCAGAGAGGACTACCGCTTTTGTTTCAGAAATGATTTCAGCAAACTCAGTTGATTTCATGATGATGTTTTCTCATCATTTTGCCCATTTTTTCAGAAAGTTTGTCTTTCTGCTTTGCATCGAGAAGCGCGTGGAACTCAGAAAATTTCTTCTGCAGGAACTTTCTCATTTCATTTCTTTTACTGAATTTTTCATCCATCATCTTGTCAAACTTGGCATCATCGAGTTTATCCTTTTTGACAATTGCCTGAAAGTCAGTAATGTCCGCTTCAGAAATTTCCATCTTCAGTTCTTTTCTTTTGGCAAGATATTCGCCTTTCATTCTTTCGAGTTCCTTTTTCTGAGAATCGTTCAGATCCAGTTCACTGGAAATTTTCTTCACTACCCACTCAGCTCTTTTTTCAGGAGACTTGTGCCATCCACCGCAGTTTAAAAGACCAAGCACCCCACCGAATACCATAAGCATTACCAGAAATTTTTTCATAAGGTTTCCTCCATTTTACAAAAACCCAGGGAAGTTTCCGGATTTACCGGTTCTTCCGAATTTGTAAGTGAGACCCTGTATTTCCTAAAAGGTTCCAGACATCTGATTTTTTTCACTTGAATTTTTTTTATTTCAGTGCGACTTTGTTATATTCCAGATATTCAGGATTATTATTCACCTTACGCCTTCGGCTGCCTTCGGCTGCAGATGGGGCGTTTTTGGAGTTTTGCCTAGATTCGAACTCTATGTAGATTTTTTTGCAACTATTTTTTAAGAAAAACAGGATTTATTGAAAAAAAATTCTCAATATAGGGTTTCCTGGATGCAATAAGAGCAATGAGAATTTTCAATAATTTATTGGC
>JBPOJG010000318.1:0-5424 GCA_052033835.1 Spirochaetota bacterium | reverse complement strand
GTGCCTGACCTGATTCCAGATTGAATCCGAATCTTCCCCATGCAGGGTAAATTCCTGTATCCATATTGATTCTCATACCGACTTCAATTGTCTTTCCCAGTTCTTCCGAAAGACGGATCAGATCCCGAAGTTCATCGAGATGATCTATATGAATTCTCGATCCGTTCTGAGCTGCTGTTTTCAGAGCCTCATAAGGTTTGTAAGGACCGTTGAATATGATTTTGTTTCCCGGTATTCCGTTTTTCAGTGCTTTCTGATATTCAAACCAGGAGACTACTTCTGCCCAGCTTCCTTCACTGTGAAACACTTTGCAGACTGCATTCAGATAATTTGTCTTGTATGACCAGGTAGGCTGAAAGGAAGGATATCTGGATTCAAAAGCCTGCTTGTATTCCTTCATTTTTTTTCTCATAGTCTTTTCAGAAAAAACAAAGAGAGGAGATCCGAATTCCTTTGTGAGTTCATCTATATCTTTTCCGTCAATTGTGGAAATGCTTTCAGGGATTGTATAAGATCCGAATTTGTTTGCAGCGCCCATATAGAGCCTTCTGATGGCAGGCCTGATGTATTCTTTCTTCATTCTTTTGTTCCTTCTTCGAATTTATTCTCTCCCTTAACGGAAAGAGATTCAATGTATTTCATTGGGACAATTTCATCCCAGCTGTGCCGTACAAATATTTTGCCCGGTTCATAATCAAACGACTCACCGGTCGCCTCGCCCATTGCGGCCTTGATGATCAGTTCAGGCAGATTGACTCCGCTTGCTGTTGCAAGATAGATCCAAGCCGGAAGACGGGGATTCATTTCCAGAAGGTAGATCTTTCCGGTATTTTTTTCCACAATGTACTCCAGCTCGAATCCGCTGTTCCATCCGATCTTTGCAATAATTTTTTTACTGATCTGAAGCACCTTGTCATTTTTAATTGTGACTCCTGCCCAGGCCTTTCCTTTGTCTGTCAGAAACATCTTTTTCATTGTGACTGCACCGAAAAGTTTTCCGTCCTTGGAAGCACCTGCCAGATTGCATTCCTCTCCCTGAATCGCTTCCTGCAGAATGATCGGAAGTCCCCATTTCGCGGCGACCTTATAAAAGTATCCGGCAGCTTCTTCTATTCCTCTGGCATAAAATGCTTCATAGAAAAGTCCTTTTACAAAGACTGGAAATCTGATCTTGTCTCCGGCTTCATAAATAGTGGAAACACTGTTGACAACTAATGTCTTCGGAATGTTGACATCTTCATCTTCGAGTTCGCTGAGAAGTGACTTGTCTCTCAAATGAAGCTGTTTTTTTTCGGGGAGAAATGTTTTGATGCCCTTCGATTCCAGAGTTGACTGAATTTCAATGAAATTGTCGAGCTCAGAATCAAGAGTAGGGAAAATCATATCCAGTTTTTCCTTGGAATGAATGTACAGTATTCTTTCGAGAAGAGCTCCCGGACCCGCACTTGGATAAGGAATCAGATAAGTGCAGGAAAGAAGATCTTTCATAAAGTTTCCCGGTTCGAGAACATCATATGAAAGACCGATCGATCTGGTCTTGATTTTGGATTCATGAAGAGATCTGATGACCGGTATACCGGGGCCGGGACTGTCGACTGGGTTGATCCCCGTGACAGCAATGTTCAGAGTCTTCATTCCATAAGCCCAAGCTGATTGAGCTGAACAAGAAAATCAGAATAATCTCTGTCAGCATCATCTTTTTCTACATCATATTGACTCATAATTTCGAGGACGGTCTCTTCACGGCTCTTGCCTGATTTCAGACTGGCAAGAATGCGGACACCTGTTTCATTCATTGTGAATGTGGAACCGGAAACCGGATCAAACAGAAATCCGGTATCGCTCAATGCGAGGCTTTTAAGTTTATCAGTATTCATATAGGTAAGGGTCTAGCATTCAGAAAAGTTTCAATTAGACAAGAGATTTTTTTTGGAAGCAGGGAAAACTTCCTATTTAGTGATTTCATTCTGAGAATCATTCGCCGCACAACCTGTATGCAGTTGAATCTGAAATTCTCTGTAAATAGGTTTATCAATCATTTTATAAAATTCGCAGATAAAAGCAGCGTAGGGGCAATTGTTCGGGAGCAGCTTACAGGATTGCAGCAGCATGAACGATTACGAAACTTTTATGAACTGGGACTGCATAAAAGGTAATTTTCACCGGGAAGGGCACGAAGAACGCAAAGGCTGCGACAAGCCTAATATATTATCTGCGCGATGTGATGAGCCTCTCGAAGCAGCTATTTCTGTTAAATCAAGACAGCACAGGTCTTTCTCGATTGGGTTTTAATCCTGCCGAACGTTCAAAAAGACAAATCTATGATTGTACAGCATTGTTCTGACGGAAGTGGGTAAGAGCATTGAAAAATGAATCTTTGGGTTATTCTAAAAAAGAAAATAAGACTGATTATAAAGTTTAGTATAATTTGAAAATTGATTTTTCAGTCTGGAGGATTGTCAATTCTTCTGAGTGCATGGTTTTGGGTGTCTGCGAAGTAGAGGCTGTTTCCATCAGTCGTAATGCCTCCCAGATTTCCTAAAAAAGCACCTGTGCCTGTTCCGTCCTGGTATCCGTCCGATCCGGCTAAAGTGACAACATTGAGTCCGGATATTCCTGCTCTCCGTATTTTTTTTCCAAGGTATTCAGTGATGAATAAATTTGTTCCGTCAGTTTCAATCCCGTGCGGATTGTTGAATGCCGCAGAAAGTCCTGTTCCGTCAGTCGAAGATGCTGCTCCGCTTCCTGCGATTGTGGTGACCGGGAAAGGAGAACTCAGCTGAATTTTTCTGAGAGTGTTTCCTGTGCAGTCCACAAAATACAGAACTCCGCTAACAGATACTGAATCGCAAGGCACATTCAGGCTGGCTGTGAGTCCATTTGCACTGTCCACAGAGGCTGCAGTTCCGTCTCCTGCGAGAGTTGTGACAACTCCGGAGGAAATCATCATCCTTTTGATCTTATTGTTTCCTCGGTCACTGATATATAAATAATTTCCGTCGGTAGTGATTCCGTTGGGATAATTGATTCTCGCAACAGTTCCGATTCCGTTCTGATCTCCGGATGCCCCTCCTGAACCGACTAGAGTCGTGACTGATCCGGTAATGATTTCCATTTTGCGGATCATATTGTTTGCACGGTCACAGACGAAAAGATTTGTTCCGTCTGTAGAGATCTGTATCGGAAAGTTGAATCTGGCGGATGTTCCAATACCGTCGGCTGTTCCGGAACTGCCGCAGAGACCTGCGACTGTGGTCATATCTCCTGTTGAGATTTCATATTTTCTGATGCAGTGATTTCCGGAGTCTGCAATGTACAGGTCTTTTCCGTCTGAAGTGACTCCCAAAGTAAAATTCAGTCTGGCTGATCCGCCGTTTCCGTTCGCCGTTCCCGATGCACTGGTCGGAGGCATTGAGCCTGCTATCGTGGTTATGGATGCCGAATTTGTTCCGATTGTAAATGTGGAAAGTCTCGAAAGAACCTTCCCTCCTACAAGGTATCCGGAAACGCAGTTCACAGAAAAGCTTACATCTGAAGAAAGGATTCCTGAGGTAGTTCCTGCAGTCAGAGAACATGTCTTTCCTGTCGGCATAGATTTGAAACTGAGCGCAAAGTTGGTTCCGTCCGGAAGGACTGTTCCTATTTTTGTGTTTCCGTCGAAAGCACTGAAGAAACTTCCGCCTGTGTCATAGTACATTTCCAAAGCAGTATCAGATGCGCTCAGTCCAGTGATGTTTACATTTCCTGAACTTCCCAGAACGCTGAATCCGGCATTGTTCAGAGTGACAGTATAGTCTGATTTTGAACCGTCTTCTGCAAGTATTGTATACGTAACGGGTTTTCGGAAATCATTTTTTGTCTTTCCGTTTTCCTGGAGTTTTCCGTCAGCAAGAATGGATGAACCGGTAATTTCCAAAGTAGGGGCGAGAGAAGAAAGAGAGATACTCGACGGAAGGTCAGCAGTTACGCTGTTTTCGGAAATGACTGCAGTGACAGGCGGAGCGATATCCAAAAATTTAAAACTCTTCAGTTCCTTGGTATTTGAAAGTTTTCCACTGAGAGCCTGAGGCAGCATAAATTTCAGTCCAGAATTTCGTTTAATGCAGCCGAAAAAAAATCCGGCTAAAAGCAGCATACAGACCAGTCTCATAAATCATTTGACGGTATGGACTGAATTTCTTCAACGAAAAAATTGTTGTAACTTCTAAGAAACTAGATCTATTCATTTGGAAATAGAGCAACGTTGAAGGCCGAGAGCTTTCGCTTTTTTTCGAGATTTCATTTTTCTGTCCAGTAAATGGGGAAGGGCATAGTACATAAAAAAGCCCGCCACACCCCTGTTTGACTTAACTCAGAAAAGTTCTTGGATGCAGAATTTTTTTATATCAAATAAGCAGACTGGAGAAATATTCATTCTGGAGGAATTGTAATAAAATGAAAAAATCAGCAGTCAGAGTTTTGGCTCTTATGACAGTGTTTCTGTCTTCGGTCATCGGTGCAGATGAACCTCAGTATTCAGTGGAACCGGAGGTAAAGTCAGGCGTATGCAAAGTGACCTTGAAGAAAAATGAAAAGACCGTAAAGGTGTTCAACGGAAAGGAACTGGGAATCAAAAATCAGGACAACTGTCCATTTACAGAAATTATTCCTTCTTCAGACGGAAATGTATGGATCAGCACAGGTGCGACTGCAGGGATAGATACAATTTCCAAAATTGATGCCAAGACTTTTCAGGTGACAAAATTCGATCTTTCCTCTCTGGGAATTAATTCGAAAGAATTTTCTCTGAATGCAGGCAGAGACCGAATTGCTTTCAGCGATTATCCTCTGATATTCGATGTGGAAAGCGCAAATGCACTTCTGAAGAAAAAGTTTACTCTTTTTGTTTATGATTTGAAGACAAAAAAGAAACAGACTGTAGCAGCATCTGTCGGAAAAGAATTTTCACCGAGCTTTTCAGATGAAAAAACTCTGGAATACAATAATCCTAAGGGAGATGACAGAATCAAAAAAACAGTTCCCTGATTTCTGATGAAATTCACTCTCCGTTGCAGCTGCTCAGCAAAAATTATATTGTCAGAGAATTTATAGAAAAAAGTCTTAAAAGCGGGGTCTTAGCAGCTACCAAGCTTGCGGGGGTTGCAAACCCCTCGCAAGCCGGGAAGCGGCTAATCTTCCCGATAGGGCCAACCTTTTCTTGCCTTTTGAAAAGCAAATTATCGAATTAATTGATGATTGTAACACCTCAGCAGTTACAATCCGGTTATATAAATGGAGAGTGCCTGCCGAATGGAAGGGAATGCAATTTTTTCTAGAGGGATTTCTTCTTTTGAGAACCATTCAAAATGATGAACTTCCTCCTCTTCTGGGTGCAGTCCTGAAACTGACTCGGGTCTGCAGAGATATATCATATCCATTGTGTGA
>JBPOJG010000187.1:0-4596 GCA_052033835.1 Spirochaetota bacterium | reverse complement strand
GAACACCTGAAATCAGTACAAACTCCGTTTTCCCGCATTTCTTCTTAATGGTATTTCATTATCGGAGCAAAACTGCTCAACTCAGTCTCCTCACTGTTTTCAGGAAGCTGTTTTTAGAGGTTCCCTTTACTGATTGGCTTTTGTACTTCCTGAACCAAAAATGATTTACCCGAGCCCGAGTTTCCGCTTATCAGTATCAGTTGTGTTTTTTCCTGTTGGCTTCTGGTAAAAGTATTAAAGATTGTGGCGACTTCATTTTCTCTTCCATAAAGCTTTTCTGGGATTCTAAACTTTTCGGGTATATCTTTTTCACCTATTCGAAAGGAAAAATCATTATTATTGACGAGTTTTGTCCTGCAGAGATTTAAATCATAAAGAATTCCAATGGAACTCTGGTATCTGTTCTCTGCTCTTTTTTCTAATAACTTTAATAGTATATCTGAAAGGGCATTGGGAATTTCCGGATTTAAACTTTTTGGAGAATCTGGAGATTTGGCAATATGAGAATGAATTGTTTCTAATTTATCATCCGACTCAGGGAATACTTTTCTTCCCGTCAATACTTCAAAGAATGTTGCACCGAGTGAGTAATAGTCAGTTCTATAATCAATGGAGCGGTTCATCCTCCCGGTTTGTTCAGGTGATAAGTAGGCAAGAGTACCTTCTAATTTCAGAACCTCATCACCGGAAAAATTTTCTCCCTGCGTTCTTGTGGAAATATCAAAGTCAATAATTCTGACGGTTTTTTCAGATTCATTTACAAGAATATTCTGAGGTTTTATATCTTTATGAATAATATTATTTTTATGAATTGCACTTAATCCTTCTGTTGTCTGTATGAATAATTCTAATAGTAAAGGAATATTGTCTCTGTTTTTATCAGAAAATTCCAGTAGATTGATTCCCGGAAAATCTTCGAGCAGTATTGCAAGACCGTTTTCTAATTTAGCAAGGCCATATGTTTTAATTACACTCTTACTGTTAATAGAGCTAATGATTTCATATTCATGCCTTGCCATAGAAAGTCTTTCCGGCGCAGGATGAATAAAATCAGTAGTTTTCAAAATACAGTTATTATTTTTTACTTTGTTTTTATGTTTAACAATAATAGTTTTTGGACTCAAGTAAATCGGATGATCCAGGTCAATTTCCGAGACCTGGATCGATTCCATTTTATCTGCAGCGTCAGTAATTATTTTTTCCAAAGAGTTTTTCCTTTTTCCATTATAAATCCAAAATTTGCCCAGGTTGCCAGTTTTGCATTTACTTTATCTTCTGAAATTCCAAATTCCTGGCAGAAGGGAAAGTATGGAAAATTACTTAGCTTGACTTCATAAGAATCAGGAATGATACCGCCGCCTTTAAAACCAGTAAGTCTGGCAGGGGCTTCTACTATGGATTGATAGCAGGCTTCATTCGGATTTTCTACGTCTCGGAATTGTTTCAGGAACACCATTCCCACATCTATATCTATAAAGTTTTCTAAAATTCGGACAGCTGTTCCAAGTCCCGGAATCGGCAGTTCATCCGAACCACCGTTTATTTCTTTAAATAAAGTGGAGAAAAATTCTTCCGATGTTTGGATTATCTTTCCAGCAGAGCTATTATCTCTTTCATTTACTCTTTGGATGTCTATGACTCTTTCCCAGATTGCCTGTTGTCCTTTAGATTGCGGAACTACTGTTTCTACGGTAAAACGATCTTGGTCTGCATCCAGGGGAGAATATTGAAATCGTCCGTACATCTTATGAAACCCATAAACTTCCCGTCCGGTCGCCATCGCATAACCGGAGTCTACGAATAGATAGGGCTGGTAGAATAAGAGTCTGGGTTTTGGATGTAAGGAGTAAGAAAGTATCCAGAATCCTACATCTATTTCAGGCATCCATCCTATCTCTCCTGTTGGTTTGGCCGAATCTTGAATTGCATATACTAAAAATAAAGTATCGCCGAGTGCAGTGTATTGAAACCGGTTGCTGGAGGGATTGTTTAAATCCCTATCAAGTATAGCCTGCAGATTTTCTCTTTTGGCATCCAGAAAAAAGCAATAGGTATGCACTTTTGTGAGTTCGATGGGGATACCGAGTGATTGTTCTCCGCCTCTTTGAATATACATAATGATCTCCTTTTAGATTGAATCTTTTCCTAGAATTTTTATTTTCTCGCTTAACAGCACATTTGCTGCCTGAATACCGCTGGTGACAGTGGTTTCCACACAGCCCGCATTTAAAATTTCATTATAAACCCAGTCTCCTGTCAGAATCAGGTTTTTAAAATCAGCCCCGTCTGTTTTTAAACGGTGCTTGGTACTTCCTTTTACGGAGAGTACATAACGTTCCGATGGCTGAACATTAATTCTTAAATACTGTGAATCAATTCTTGCCTCACCTTTTCTTTCTTCGGGGTCTACTAATAGGTTCCATCTGAAATTCCCGCCGCTATCTTTTATATTAGGAAAGAGAAATTCAAGATTTTCTTTCATATATTGAACTGTAAGCTGTTTGAAAAATTTCAAAGATTCTTCCGGATAGTTTTTATCTCCCGGTTTTACTGGCAATATCTCATCCTGCAGGCCTCCGCAATAATAACCGATAGCGTTGGGATAAAATTCGGAAGGCCAGTCTTCTCTCATAAGTAAGTCACTCAGATCAGCCCAGGTATCAATCGGTTGTGCAAAAGAAGTGAGAGTAGGAGGCTCTTCTTTCCAAAAGGGCCATCCCAGTCCAGCCCGATCAGGAAAAGTCCAGAGCTGGAATGCCCCGGTGACAGTGGTTTTAACGTTATCGACCATATCCTTCCAGGATGTACTTGATTCTGCCAGCTCTTTTGCTATGTAAGGAAAGGAACCGATTGAAACACCAAGGATAATCCTATCATAATCCTTACCTGCTATCAATTCAACTTTTCCGGCGCCTTTCCATACTGACCAGACATCTTCTAAATCAATTTTTTCTTTTTCGAGTTCTTTTCCTTCGTTTAATTGAGAGTAAATGGGTTCGGAAGGCCATACTGGCAGCCGTTTCACAGTTGTAAGAGGATCGTAGTCTCCTCCTTTTACAGTTGCCTGGCGTGTCATTTCGACTGATTGGATGAATTTACCTCTTCCGTCGGAGCCGACTTTGAGATTTTCAATTTTATGGAAGAATTTAAATTTCACTCCTCTCTTTTTTAATAGGAGATAAAAAGGAGCCATGATGACATCACCCATTCCCGCCTGCATACGGTGAAAGATTGAGCCTTTATAATCAAAGAGCATTCTAAGAGTTCCTTTCAGCGCTGTTCCTGCTGCAAAGGTATGAACATTTTTACCGGAAAAATTGATGCTGTAAATACCCTGAACCAGACCGCTATTAACAGTGAGATCGCTTGCCCCGTGTCTTGCTATCCATTCGCGGTAATCTTCATCATCTATACTTTCAAAGCCTTTGATTGCAATTTCATCTTTTATAATGCCTCTCACATTGGATAGAACCAGGTTTACAGTTATCCAGAGTCTTCTTGCTTCATCATCTTTTTCTATTTTACTTTCAACTTTTTTCCAGAGCCAATCCAGAAAGTGCATGAGTCCGTCTAATACCTTAGATTTATGATCCTGGTTAGAAATTGTTTTTACCAGGTTTAATAGAGAAAATAATAGCTTTCCGCCTATATCCAGGCTAATATCTCCAATAGTGTCGGCTACATCGGAAATTAACTCGAGAATCGGACCTTCTTCCTTTTCATCTTTTTTTTCGAATATTCCATGGAATGTAGAATTATAATAGTCATAGGCAAATTCTAATAGGGAATGAATATATTCTTCAACATCGACCGGGTTTTGAGGTTCTCCCGGAATTTCATTGTTCATCGGGACGTTTAATATCCAGGGAATCCATTTCCCGTTTACTTCTTCCTGAAGCACTACGAAATTTGATGGTTTAAACGCTTCTTCGAAAGTTGCCAGGGGTTGATCTAAGTCCCGGTTTAGTTCCTTATAAACTTCTCGAATCATTCGAAATGCATTATCATAAAAACCCAGCCAGACATGCAGTCCATGCTCTTCGATCCGTTGGCCGTATTTTGCATTGCGTCCGCTAGCTCCCTTTCCGCCAAGTCTCCAGCCCATTTGATAAAGCGTGATATCATATTTTTCCTGCCAGTTTGGCTGACTTGTCAGATAATATGCAGAAGTAAGGGAAGCAAGTCCCCCTCCAAGAATAGTGATTTTTTCTGCCACAGGATTCTCCAAGGTTTGTTTCTGGGTTATGGAATCACTTTAATTTAAAATGGCAATAAAAAATCTGCTTTAATCTTAAATTTCAGTACGTAAATTTATTTATTTTTTCCACTTTGGATGAATATTCAGTGATCGCTTTTTAATGGTCTCTAAAAGGAAAAATAGGCAGTTTCCCAAACAGCAGACATTTACTGAAGGAAGTCACGGATCGAATACATATCTGTGATTCGCAAAAAACATTTCCCTTCTACGATACAGCATGTCTAATCGTTAATGATCAAGTTACTTTTCAGTATTTTTCTCTCATTTTCCATTTCCGCTCAGTCGTATATGCTCGGTGAAAAGCTGGAGTACAGAATTACCTGGGGTTTTATGGATGT
>JBPOJG010000254.1:0-25441 GCA_052033835.1 Spirochaetota bacterium | reverse complement strand
GATGAACAGTATCAGAAATTTCAGAGAATCAGAAACAAAAAATTCAAGACAGAATCTCAGATGGTTGCCTTTTATCAGGATTAATTTGGGGATTCGGTGTGCGAAAAGATGCACACCGACCGGGCTCTCAGCTTTCGTCAATTTTCTGCATTCGCAGAAAATTGACGCCGCCTCGATCCCTATCCCTCCAATCTCTATGGAGTTCCCACAGTACCAAAGAAGTCTTTACGGTAGAAAATTATACTGCAGGAACTCCCGAAATTCACTTTTCGCATAAATTTTCAGTTTAAGTGAACAAATGAAGAAAAAATTATCAGTATCTGCAAAAAATATTGCAGGTATATTATATGAACAGCCATGAAAAGATTAGCACAAGAAAACCTCTTAATGAAAAGAGTGTATCCACCCTCCTTATTCCAGAAGATTTAATGAAACGTTTAAAATACAGACTGAAAAAATATGGAGGTAATACAGAATACTTATCCTACCTGATCTCCAGATACCGAGTTATTTTGAGAATATTCACTCTTGATCCTTCAGGATTAAAAACGGAATATCAGTATAAAAATCAGAATCTCAGGAAAGTAAATTTTCGCCCTATGGCAGCAGATTGGGCAGAGCTAGGCACTTTTTCCATTGCATCAGGGAAAAGCAGATGTTTGATGTTTGTCTTGCTCCTCCTTATGGATCTGAACGGCTGGGGAACTCTTATGAGACGTGCTGGAATTGTGATGAATGATCCATTTTTCCTTGAGCAGAAATGGGAATTGGTGGGTTCTTTTGGTTTAGAAAGACAGTCTTCCGAATGCATAAGAAGTTTTTCCCCTCGACTGATACCAAAGCTTTTCGATGGAACAGATTAAAAAATTGTTTATTTTTTAATCAATTCTAAGGGATTGTAGGATCAGAGGGCAGATTGGACAGAAGGAATAAAAATCTGAGCAGATCTCAATTTTTATCCGGTTCTATTGGAACGATTATTCTTGCAGATTCATTTTTGCACTGCTCCTCAGGAGATATTAAATTGGTCAGAGACGTTAAGCTTGCTTCTTTAGATGAGGCACTCAAGGAACTTCAAAAATTAGAAAAAGCCAAAAGAGTGTTCGTGCCTGGCTTATGGAATCTGAATCAGGTCCTGGCTCATTGTGCACAAAGCATTGAGTATTCGATTGTAGGATATCCTAAAAATAAATCTGTCCTGATCAGAAAAACTATCGGAAAACTTGTGCTGATGACTTTTATGAGTAAGGGGAAAATGAGTCATAGTCTGAATGAGCCAATTCCAGGAGCTCCCACGCTTCCGACAAAGGAAGATTACTTTGAGGGTCTGGATAGACTTAAAGCTGCGATTCAAAAATTTAAGGAAGCGAAAGAACCACTCGCTCCACATTTTGTATATGATACAGTTTCAAAAGCAGATTATGATAAAGTTCATGCTATGCATATTGCAGATCATCTTTCCACCGTGGAGCTTCGCGACGAATACTGATCATAAATTGTCTGAATTTGGTGAGTTTAAGGCAGAGTAAGAATGCCGGTCTATATTTATTTTTTCCTTTTCTTTCTTTATCTCTCGCTGACTGCCGATGGGGTAAATAATTACTTTCAGGGAAAACATTGGCAGTGTTCTTTTTTTTCGGGTATTGCCGGTGCTGTTTCTGTATTTTGCATTTTATGGGAAATGGAATTTCTTTACATTTGCATTCTTGGAGGATTTTCCTTACTTTCTGCAGATCTAAGTTTCTCAGAATTCGTAAAAATGGAAATCTGGGATCTTTGGAAAATTGTTTTGCTCACATTAAATTCAGCTCTTTTGGTATATTCAGTCCTGAATGCACTTCGATTTGGAAAATCTGGAGAAAACTCTCTATATCTCAGATTTAAACGGATGAGTTCCTACCGATCAGTTCTTTATTTTGCGAGTGTACTTCTGGCATTCGGCTGGGTTGGCGGAATAATACTATTTGTACCTTGAACGACTTACATAGATAAAATGAGAGATATCATTCTTATTTTGGTATTAGGAATGTTACTGACTGGATGCAGAGAGCCTAACAAGCAAAATCTGCCGGAATCACTTAGGCCAGTCTCTGAAAGCAAAGATTTTTTTTCTTCATTAAAAATAATCACAAGCAAGGGGGAATGTTATCTTATCCGTGGAGGTGTAACCAGAAGGCTTGGGGCATCGGAAAATGTTCGAATTTTTGATATCATCGGAACAGATCGTGGAAGAATTCATCTTCAGCTGGAAAATGCTGATTTTTTCGTAGGAGAACATTCAGAGCTTTTCTTTGATCTCCCTGACAGGGATAATCCAGGATCAGCCATCACTGAAATAGTTACAGGAAAACTCGGAATCAAAACCGATGAAAAAACATATCGAATCAGAATCGGAAAAAACATTCTTCAGACAGAAAAAGGAATATATACAGTTCTGCGTTCAGATCGTCTTCAGATTCATATATGGAAGGGTTCTCTTGATTTTTTCAGAGAAAATAAAAGCCCGATTCATTCCGACGAAGGCAGCTATATCCTGCTTACGAACGGGGATTACTCAATAAAAAATTTAGACAGGCTGGCATCCGCAAAAAAACTCAAAATTGCATCTGTTTTTAAAATTCAAAAAACCAAAGAAATTTATAAAGATCTATATGATACGTTCGATTTTCCAAAACAGGAAAAGAAAACAGAAAAAGCAGATAAAAAATCAAAAACAATCGAAGCTGATCCTGATGAAGCGGAGGAAGAAAAGATAGATCTCAGTCGGTATATTCCTTTAAAGAGAGATGATACATTCAGGAACAATCATTTGAAAATAGACGGTCTGTGAAAAATTCTTCTTCAAAAATCGAACCTGCTTTTTACAGCAGGCTGATAAAATGCTGGGATTATTGGAGAGTAATAATTACATCGTATCCTTCTTTTTCCTTCAACAAAAGTGAAAAGAAAGGAATTCTGATAAGTGTAGTCTGATCTCCCAGTTTCATAATTTCAAGTTCAGTCTGAGTTTTATCTTTTTTGTTTTTTCCTACAACCATCGCTTTCTTAGGAACAAAACCGCCTCCTAAAATCAGGTTATAAGTAGCTGAGGACATAATCTGACCGACAATCTGCTCCATTCCTTCTTCGCCGCCCACTGGAGGGACATTTTCATCCTTTGCCGGTGCATCTTTTGAAGAAACATCCTTTCCTGCAGAATCTTTCTTTTCGGAATCAGCCTTGGCTTTATTTGCTTCTCTCTGTTTTTTATCAGGAAGAAAATTGAATACGAGCTGATTCTTGACTGTATCATACTTTGGAGCAATCGGAAATCCTTCATCAAGTTCAGCAGCCTTATTGAAGCCTTTCAGATCTTTAATCTTAAAGCTCATTTTAATACCTGATTCATATTCACCCTCATAAGACTGAAATTTCATATCTTCAGTGAATTTTGCAAATTTCCCAGTAATTTCTTTTTCAGAATTTTTCATTCTGTCCATCAGTGAATCGGATTTTGCACCGTCAGCAGCCTCTTTGCCTCCTAAAGGATTCCCTCCCTTTGCCAGGCTCGATGAAATCGAAAAATTCCAGACAACACTGATTGTCTGATCTGGATTTTTCTGCAGAAAATGGATAATCTCAAAACATCCAGTAAAAAGGAAAAGAAAAAGGAAAGAGGTAAGTAGTCTTATCATAGTGTGTTTAGATTATTTCTCATTTATTTCATGTCAATTAGAACTTTCAATTTTCGTGTCTTCTTTTTTTTGATTTTTTAGAAAATTTCTGCAGTCTAATTCGTCTCTAAAAAATGATGCATTTGCCTGACTTCAAGGCGGCATATTTCACATCATTTTTCATTATAAACACTTTTCTGTTTTATCTGCTCCTGATTTCTGACAGCGATCCGTCTCAAGTTGATAACAGATGGTTTTTACTGCTTTATTAGATTTCCCTAATACTTTGTCAAAATTGCAGATTCTAGGCTTTATACCTTTTTTGCATCAGGCAACTGATTAAATTTTTTGTCTGTGATATGCTAAATACAACGTTGACTTGACAGAAATGAGCTTACCAGGGAGTTTATGAATGTGAGAGACTGTTTCACTGAATATGAATGGGTGCTTGTGGCCGGATGTCCAATATTTGCGGCACATACTGTTTTTTATGCAGATATTGCATCGAAGGAAGGAAATTTCGAAGACAGCCTTGATATCATACCGGAGAACCTCCCCCCGATACTGAAGGAAAGTCTGAATCGGGAAATCCTCCACATCTATACCAATATTACAAATTATTCACAATATTATCCAGACAATAAACTGATCCGCACAGTGCTCTCGGATATTGAGGAAAATTCAATTCAGTACTATTCAAACCGTCTGAATGAACTTGCTGAGAAAAAAGCAGCTTTCCCTCTGACGGATGAAGAGATTTCTGCAATCAATGAAAAGATCGGAGTCATTACCGAGGGGAATCTCGCGGAAATAATCAAAGGCACATATTTTACATTCATATCCTGTGCTTCGGAAATCCTTGACAAAAAAAATCTTTCAGAAACCCCGGAATTTAAAAAATTCATTTATAGATTTGCTGAAGATACTGCAAAGGCAGCGAGTGAAAGTTTTTTCGGGTTCGGAAAAAGGATCAGCAAAAAAGAAGCTGAAGTTCTGTCTTTCTTGAAAAAGCTCTTGTTTTCCTGAATTTTTTAAAGATCATTTATTTATTCCTTCTGACTTCTCTAAAAAATCATCATGATCTGATATTTCATAATATCCTCCTCCCAAATCCTTGACTGCTCCGGAAAATTCCAGCCTTGCAAGCCTGGAAAGAGACTCTGAAGATCTTTCTTTGGGAAGCCTGTAGAGTTCACTGATATGAAACATTCTGCCTGAGCCAATGTCTTCAGGAGAGATTTTCTTTGCTCCTTCTGAAATCAGTTTCCTCCCCCCGGAATTGTTCAGCAGTTCAGGAGAATCAAATACGATCAGTTCTCTGTTCTGAGCGGCTGCATGTGAAGCAGTGGAAACAGCTCCTGATTTTTCAGGACATTCTATAATGATGACACGTTCAGATATTCCGGAGATGATTCTGTTTCGTTTCGGGAAAGACCATTTACCGGGATTTTCACCCCATTGAACTTCGGTCAGGATCAGTGCATTTTCAGAGTTCTTCATTTTTCTGTAAAGATCTGCATTTGAAGAAGGGTATTCCTTGTCAAATCCGGTTCCCATTACTCCGATAACCGGTATGTTATTCTCTAATGATATATTCATTATACATCTGTCAATGCCTTCAGCGAGTCCTGAAGAAATGCAGGCATCTGACTGAGTTCCGATATATTCTGCAATTTTACTGCAGCTGGATACAGCAAAAGGGGAGGGTTTTCTTGTTCCGACGGCGGCAGTGATCGATTTTCTCAGAAGGCATATATTTCCTCTGTAATAGAGTACGGGCGGAGGATCGTCCGTGTATCTGAGGAGTTCAGGATAGTCATCTGAAAAGTAATGTATCCAATGAACTCCTTTTTCTCTGTGTTTTTTTGCACATTTTTCCGCCGAGGAAAAAATAGAGTCTTTTTTGTCCTTACTGAAAAGAGAAGAACATAAATCGAAAACCTCATTCAGATTTTTCTTATGCTCGAACAGTCTGTATTTACGGATAATCTGCGAAAAACCGGCTGAGGAAAAAGAATGTACTCTGATTTCCTCTTCCAAACGTTACCTCGTTTCCTGAATTTTTTTCAGGTTTTTCAATACGTTCATGTATGGAGTGTTTTTTTCCAGACTCTCAGTTATTCTGCCTTCTTCCTTAAATTTTTCGAGTATAGTTTTGATTTTCAGATACTCCTGTTCTGCCTCAGCCGACTTGCCCTGTCTGTATAAAAAGTTTGCGAGAGTAAAACGAACAGACACTCCATTTCCCATCGCTTCCTGCTGAAGCGATTTACTTTCTGCGTTCACTGCTCTTTCATTGTACCTGTTCAAAATTGCATAAAGAATTTTCATTGCCTTTTCAGTGTCATTGTATCCTTCGGGATCAATTCCTTCAATGAGTCCGTCATTCATAGAAGAATCAAAATAGATCAGAGCAAGCTGATAAGGATAACGCAAATCTTCCGGATTTTTTCTGGTCAGGCCTTTGAAAATACTCACTGCTGCACCTCTTCTCTGTTTATCCCATCCTCGGTCCTTCGATGCATTTGCATATGCAAGACCTGTTTCAAACAGAAGTTCTTCATCCATCTCCTTGTAAAGAGCTGCTTTTTCAAAAAAAGGAATTGCACTCTCAAAAGAATGCAGTTCAGCAGAGGGCGGTTCATTGGAAAGATCCTTTCCCTGTTTTTCCTGAATTGCTCTGTCATAGTAAATGGAAGCATAATGATAACTTCCCGTTTTCATATAGGCCCTTGCTATTTTCCAGGAAAGCGCTCCTGCTTCTTTTGTCTTTTTCACCATCTTGCGGATCTGTTCATCCAGACGGACAATCTCTGCCTCTTCAACACCGAGCTGTTCTTTCCAGCGTTCCATTTCCTTCGGTGAGATATTCGGTTCGGAGAGTTTTTTCCGAATATTTTCGCGGCCAAGCTCCTTCAGTTTGTCACAGGAGAAAAAAAACAGAATGACCATCAGGGAAATTCGTCTGAAAATGAATACAGAGTCTTTAGAGTAAAATTTCATAAGATAACTTTCAAAACCTCTTTTATGCAGGCAATCAATTTACTTTCTAAAACAACCTGTCTGAAAATGTTCAGGATAGACAATTTTTATTTCATATTTGCATCCTGCAGTAAATTTTAATCGTAGAATGAATGAAACCGTAACATATGCCCTTGCTGAGTGAATACGATCAACGTCGAAAATAGACCGACGTCAAAGTCCTTCGTGTTCAGAATTTTTCTCTGCACTTTGCTTATGGCGGTACCCAGTGGAAAATATTTTTGGCGTATGGAAGGATACTCTTCTTCTGAAACAGATTTTAATACCCGTATTTCTAATGCGACTTTGTCAAGTAATTGCTTCGATTTCAAAGTTGAGACAGAGATCCCATCTGCAGGGGAGATTTAAACAGTTCACGCAGAATGATACCTTCCAATAATATTGTCCCTAGGCGAGGAGGTGCAAAAGGAGGGGATTTGACTCAAAACTCAGAAAAAGCTTGCTGAAATCTATCCTGATTGGAATAGTTTGTAAATCTCATTATGTTACTCTTGTTGACTCATATCAAAAAGCTGCAAAAATCAGTCTGGAAGAAAAAAACTTTCCTTTTTCTTTTGCTGTTTTCCTTCAGTTCTCTCTTGGCTGAGAATAAACCTTCTGAAAAGGCGAAAGCAGGGTTTCTGGATCTGTCTTCTGTCAATTTTGATACTGAGATCATCAATCTGGACGGGGAATGGGAATTTTACTGGAATGAGCTGATTGCATCAGAGAAAAAAAGTCCGGAGAGTCTCTCAAAAGTAATGATTAATGTTCCTGATGCGTGGAACGGCACTGAAATCGGAAAAGAAAAACTGTCCGGTCGAGGATATGCAAGCTACCGTCTCAAATTCAAAATAAACAAGACTGACACTCCTTTTGCACTGAAAGCACTCGATATGGCAACCTCATACTCCATTTGGTTCAATGGAGAAAAAATCTGGTCAAACGGAAAAGTGGCAAAAACAAAGGAGGAGTCGGTACCTGAGTTTAAACCTAACACAGTGTTTCTGTCCAATCTGAAAGAAGAAAATGAAATCATTGTAGAAGTTTCCAATTATCATCATTTCAAAGGCGGGTTCTGGGAGAGTCTGAAAATCGGCAGACTGGAAAATCTGATTCTGTTTCGAGAGAAACGATTCGGGTTTGATCTCTTTCTTTCAGGAAGTCTTCTGATTATGGGAATCTACCATTTCGGTCTGTTTTCTCTCAGAAGAAAAGACAAGTCCACGCTCCTGCTGGGGATTTTTTGCTTCATAATGCTTTTCAGACTGCTTACAACCGGAGAGAGAATCTTCTTTGTGGTATTTCCTGTTCTAGGCTGGGATTTCTGGCTGAGGGTTGAATATCTGAGTTTCTATCTGGCAACACCTGTATTCGCAGCATTTCTGCATTCACTCTATCCGCTTGAATTCACAAGAAGAGCAACACAGATTGGAATCCTCGGGTCATCCGTTTTCTGCCTTTTTGTGATCTTTGGTACAGCAAAGTTTTTCTCAAGCACTCCAATTCCTTTTCAGATATTCACAGTACTGTTTCTGATTTACGGATTTGTGCAGCTGACTAGGGCCAGTCTCAAAAAGAGAGAAGGGGGCATTTTTGCTCTGATTGGGTTTATTATGCTTCTTCTCACTACTGTAAATGATATATTATATGGAAATTTCATTATAAATACAACATATCTTTCTCCATATGGTTTTTTTGCATTCATCTTCACGCAGGCATTCATTCTTTCCGTCAGATTCTCCAAAGCATTTCTGAATGTAGAGCTTCTCACAGAAGATCTTCAGAAGACAAACCATGCCTACAGCAGGTTTGTTCCGAAAGAGTTTCTGAGTTATCTCAAGAAAAATAATATTATGGATGTGACTCCCGGTGATCAGGTGAAGAAGGAAATGACTATCCTGTTTTCTGACATCCGTTCATTTACAAATATGTCCGAGAACATGACTCCTGAAGAAAACTTTGACTTTGTAAATTCCTATCTGGCAGTGATGAATCCGATCATCAAAAAAAATCAGGGTTTTGTGGATAAGTTTATCGGAGATGCAATTATGGCTTTGTTTCCCGATTCTCCTGAAAATGCAATCACCGCCGGGATTGAAATGCAGCATGGACTGAAGGAATTTAACATTAAAAGACTGAAGGAAAACAAAGAGTTGATTCAGGTAGGAATAGGAATCCATACAGGAAGTCTGATGCTTGGAACAGTCGGTGATTCAGACAGAATGGAAGGTACAGTGATCAGTGATGCAGTCAATCTTGCCTCTAGAATTGAAGGAATCACGAAAGTTTACGGTGCAAATATTATCATCAGTGAACAGACTCTTACTGCAATGACGGACAGTTCCAAATATGCTCTTCGTTTTCTGGGCAAGGTGGAAGTGAAAGGAAAAAAGGATCCAGCCACTGTATTTGAAATCTATGAAGCGGACGATACAGATGTCCGTGAAAGAAAAATTGAATCACAGATTATGTTTGAAAGAGGGATTCATGATTTTCTGACAGGCAATTCCCACAATGCAAAACTTCTGTTTGAAGAGATTTTGGAGAAAAATCCTAAAGATCTCCCTGCATACAAGTATCTTCAAAAATGCAGTCTGATAGATTCAGCGAAACCTGCGGATGTTGATTATTAGAAAGCGACGTTTCGAAACGTCGCTTTCTATGGATGTTTCCTTTTAAACACCGCCGCACAGCTGAACTGCCCGGTCTTTTTTTCTTTCAGAACAAGCTCTGTGCCTGCAATCTTCTGCAGTGCTTCCAGGGATATATCGCAGTTTTTTCCGCCAATCAGAATCTGACTGAATACATTTTTTTTCTTTTGAAAATCTTCTGCGCGGAATGAAAGTTTTACTTTGTTCTCGTAGGCCAAAATTCGGATGACCAGTTCTGTATCGGGCTTATTGTAATGCCAGTCTTCTATTGTGCTCAGAAAAACTGTATTTTCTTTTACAAGGTCAGCTCCCAGGATCTTAAGTTCTCTTGGAGTTTCATAGATATTCTGTTTTCCTGAAAAACAGAGATTGAGATTCTTCAGACGAAATGAAATTTTCTCTATTTGACTGTAAGTAAAAAAAACGGAAATAAGCAGAGCGAACATCTGCATCAGGACTGTCAGATAACGAAAAAGATTCTTACGATTGATGGAAAATATGAGGTTTTCTTCTCTGAATAGATGAATTTTTCTGACTGCAATTTTTTTAATTATAATATATGTATCTCTAAAGCCATAAAGAAAAATAAAAGGCCACAAGGGGAGAAGATGCAGTATATGTCTTTTCTGATGGTTTGGAGTCAGAACACTTAGACCCAGTATTCCTATAAACAGGAAGAAGGAAAAATAATAGAATCGGCTTGGATACCGCGGTTTATTTCCGAGCATCTGAAACATAAACGAAGCCAGAGCAAATACAAATCCGGCCGTTATGAATAAAGAATAAGATGCGTCCCAGACAGAAAAAAATACAGTTTTGAAAAAGTAGATATAATAGTCCAGATTCCTCTGCACTTCCTCTCCCACAGCATATCCTTCCATCTGTATGTGTGAAATTGTCCCGGCGGAACTTCCCAGTCTGTCCGGATGGGAGATGACCCAGAGCAGGGATGGCAAAAAGAGATATTTAAAGATATTTAATAATTTTTCATATCCCAGATTCAGAAGATATGACTTCTCCCTGAAAATATACAGAAGAAAATCAACAGCAGAAGAGATGACAAATAAGTAAAATATGTTTTTGGAAAGTTTGGATGAAATCGATCCTTTCGAAAGCAGAAAGAGAATCAGAAGGAGTACCGAGAAAAAAAGAATCCGACTTTTGTTATACCCTGAGTAAAGGCAGTATCTGAGGAAAAAAAATACGAAGAAAGTCTTTTGACTTAAGAAAAGAAACAGAAACAGACAGAATAGAAACATATATCCGTAAGGATATTTTGTCTGGAGCAGAAGAAATATGCTGATTCCTGCCTTCAGAAGATCTGAATGTAAGGGTATTTCTTTTCTGATGCAGATATAGGAAAAATGAACGCTTAGAAGGAAAAAAAGTGCACCTTGGATTTCGAGCATTGGAGAAAAAATATAAATCAGGAAATCGGATGCAGTCAAAAGAGAGAATAAAAGAAGCAGAGAAAACAGAAGTCCGACAAATTTAAAATCTTTCCATAAAATCAGAAATATGAACAAAATCAGCAGTCCAAACTCAAGTACAGTGATCAGATTATCATAATCCGGATTCAGCCTCCAGATTCCAAAAACGGTCATCTGAATCAGATTTCGAAGTACTGGCCAAGTGGGAGAATCCAGTATTTTAAACAGGAAATCACCGAAATTCAGATTCCTGAATGAATCAAGCAGACTCACCGCAGAAATAAATCTAAGATCCCCATCCCAGGAAAGAAAATCTCTATTCGGGCAGGTCTGATAAAGCTCCCAATACGGATTTAAAATGTAATAAATAATAATTGCATAGGAAACTGAAAAAAGACTTAAAAAATACTTGTAATTCTCAGCTTTGAATATATACTTGAGCATACTTTTTGTCTATGTTTGATTTAGATGCCAATACTGAAGGAACTACTCTCATCCTCCCTGAATCCTCTGTAAAAAGAGTTCAGAGGATGATAGCATCTGCCAAACATCATTCTTCCTTTCCCAAAGTCCAATCTGTTTTAGAAAAAGAATTCGGTTTTTTTATGCTCGGAAAAATCAATATCGATAACAATTTTTGGCTGTCTGTGGATCTGGAAGAAAAAATTATCAACTCGATCCAGTCTGAGATTTCATTGTACGATGAACTGTTTGCAGCAGGCAAGGACGATGTCCTCCGAGAAGCATTCAGCCTTCTTCCTTCCGATGACAGCCAGATCAATATTCTCGAATTTTTCATCAGACTGCCGATTCTTTTCCAGTCCAAAGTGCGTTATCTGATCAGTGTTATGGAGACATCTGAAAGCTCTGAAAGAATAGAATTCAGAATTTCTCCATTGGAAGGAAGAACTGTAAAATGGTATGATCTGAATTATTTTCACGGAATGGTGGCCGGTGTTATGGCACTTTTTCAGTTGAAGGATTGGAATATTGGAGCAAAGGAAACAAGCATCAATTACTCCCCAAATCAGTTCCCTTCAAATCTCACCAGTTCAAAAAAGGGAATCGAAACCAGATTTGAAGTTTTTTGGAAAGAGAGCAATATTCTTTTAGGGAAGACCTATCTGAAGCCGGATTCTGAAATTACAAATACACCCAGTTTCGTAATGTCCAAGACAGGAGATGAGTCGGACAATTTTACTTATATTGATCTCGGCGCAATGGTGGAGAAATCTCAGAAGCTCTATTATGAAAACAGAGACTTGGAAGCGGCTGTTGAAGTTCTGAACAATTTCAGAAATGAACTGATGGTAAAACAGAAAGCCATTTCCAAAGATTTGAGAATGGCAAGAAACATTCAGAGAGGGATTATTCCTCAGTCTATTCCTGACTGGAAAGGCCTTCAGTTTGCTTTTCATTTTCAGCCAATGCAGGAAGTGAGCGGAGACTATTACGACTATTTCAATTTTGGCTCAAATAAAATCGGATTGATGCTTTCTGACGTATCTGGTCATGGAGTTCCTGCAGCATTCATTACGGCAATCTCCAAACTGCTGTTTACAAATTATAAACTGGACAGCCCTGCAGAAATATTCTCGAATATCAACCGTGAAATGCTCGAACTGGTGAAGCAGCAGGGATATATTACATGTTTTTATGCAGTCATCAATTCTGAATATGAAGTTGTTTACAGTCTGGCTGGACATCCAAGACCAATGCTGTACAGAAGTGCAACCGATGAAGTGATTCAGCTAGAAGGTGAAGGAACTTTTCTAGGGATGTTTGAAGACGCAAGTCAGCACATAAAAGATTACAGATTCAAACTTTATCCGGGTGATAAACTTTTTGTATACACAGACGGTTTTCTGGAAGGAATTTCTGATGAAGGTGAACCTTTTCAGCTCGAAGACTTGGCAGATCTGATTAAAAAATACGGTCAGCTGGATACGAAGCAGTGCCTGCAGAAAGTCATTCAGGAGTACCACAATTTCTGTATGGGAACAGATCAGTCCGATGATGTGACTCTCATTGCAATGGGGCTTTCGCCCAAGCTGAAAGAATTTGAAGAATACAAATCACTCGGAGAAAAACTTTATGCAGAAGGAAAGGTCGGAAAGGCCTGCGAATTACTGATCAAAGCTAAGGAAATTTTTCCGACTGATATGAGTGTACTTTACCTTCTTGGAAAATACTCAGCAAAATTGAAAGACTACAAGTCGGCAATCGAACATCTCGAGGAATACAACAGCTTCAAGACATTCAATGCAGATTCACATATGATTCTCGGATACAGCTACTTTAATGTAGAAGATTATAATAAGGCAGAAAGAGAATTTCTTAAATCCATATCTCTCAGAGCAGGAAATGTCACATCCTATCTTTACCTTGCAAAACTCTTTTTCAAGAAAAAGGAATATGACAAAAGCAGGGAGACTCTGAACAAACTTCTGGAAATAGAACCGGATCATCATAAGGCACTTGTAATGATGAAACATTTAAGAAAATTGCAAAGATCATGATTTTTGAAAAACTGTTCAGAAAGAAAAAATCTGAACCCATTCCTCTTGAAATTACGGACAAGGCTGTCAAAAAAATCAGATCTCAACTGGCTTCACGCCCCGTAGGGATTCGTTCCGTATTCAGAATAGAGATCGATTACAAAAAAGAAAGTTATTCCTGCAGTGTCGGGTTCATCGAAAAGAAGGAAGAATTAAATACTTTATATTCTTATCCAGTCGAAATTTCCATTTCAAAAGAAGATGAAAGATTTCTCGAAAAGTTCACTTTAGAATACTCAGAGGAAGATGCTCTGTTTTATGTATATCCAAATGTAGAAATTTCGATAGAGAGACTTCCCGGAAAAAACATCTGCAGATTCAGTCTGAACAGAGATTTATTTCATCCGGATTCTCCGTTAAAAGAAATCGCGCTTGAAAAAGAAAATCTCCCCTTAAAGATTCCGAGTTTTATAAAGAAACTTTTTGACATCGGTGCGATTTCAGTCTATTCCATCGACAATTTCTATCAGATCGAGTTTCCAACTTCAGAAATCAGTACAGAACAGGAAGACTCTTTCGCGGAAATCATTAAGGAATATTACGATATCTGCTCTTACCCTCTGTATGCTGACGAACACCAGATTGTGCCTAAAAGACTTACATTTTTGGATTGACATCCTGCATTGAAACTGCAGTCTGAAACTATGGCAGCCACAGTGTAAAATAAAGCCAAAAACTTATAAGAGATTCAAACTTTTTTAAGGAATGTTTACCAAAATGATGAATATACTTTTTTGCAATGATCCGATGAATCCTAAAACTGTAGATTCAATGTTTGAATCAGAATTTAATTCATGCGTAAAAAATGGCTTCAATGTTGAATTTATAAATTTTGAAGAAATCATAAATAAAAACATTCCAAAATCTGTAAAAAAAATTATTGGATATGAAAACCCTAAAACAACAGTTTACAGAGGATGGATGTTGAACGAATTCGACTACAGTTCGTTGTATCATAAATTATTGGAATTAAATCATAAACTGATTAATGACCCAACCCAGTATTTACTGTGTCAATATATGCCGTATAATTATAAGTTTATTGAAGAATTTACTCCAAGAACAGTTTGGATAGATTTAGATGATAAAAATGAGTACAATATTTTAGAAGTAATGAAAAAATTAGAAGTTTTTGAAGGTAGACCGTTAATTCTGAAAGATTATGTAAAATCTCAGAAACATAAATGGAAAGAGGCTTGCTTTATTGAAGACTCCAGCAGTATCTCAAACGTAAAAAAAACAGTCGATACGTTTATAGAACTTCAGGCTGAAAGTATAACGAAAGGATTAGTTTTCAGGGAATTTATTGAATTTGATTTTCTCAGTCTGCATTCTAAAAGTAAAATGCCCTTAACCAAAGAATTTCGATTATTTTTCTTTAAGAACGAATTAGCTGCAGTAATGAAATACTGGGATGAGGGTGAGTATGAGGATGAAAGTATTGAAGATATTAATGTATTCAAAGCTCTCGCAAAGAAAATTGACAGTAATTTCTTCAGTATGGATGTTGCGAGATCAAAATCCGGAAGATGGTATATTGTCGAGCTTGGTGATGGACAAGTCACCGGTTTTCCAAATAATTTTAATCCTGAATTGTTATATAATAGAATAAAAAGTCTTTATTGAGTCTGATTACAGTTTGAGATACTCATCTATTTTCATCCTCAGTGCCCTTTTTTTCTCCAGTTGCACTTCTGCTGTTCCTAAAATTTCAAAAGACTCTGTTCATTCTGTGATTCTGAGAGAAAACAGTAAGAAATTTGAATGTAAAATATCAGATAATAACACAGTTAAAAACCTGACAGAACTCAGGAATCGTTTCAGTGCCGGATGGAAAAGCACTTGGCACACCCTCCCCGGAGCAGAAAAAGAATTCCTGTTTTATGGAAGAGAAAATGATCTTTTGGGTCAGTTCGGTTTTCTTTCCGGAAATGCAGTGATTTATGACGGCTGGCTTATTCGCAGCCTGGATAAGAAAGAAGAAAAACTGCTCAGAAATGAATTTGAGAAATCTCGCAAGTTCTGCGAATGAAATTTTACACACACTCATCCAAAAAAGAACATTCAACTTTATGCCCAAATTTTCCGACTGCAATTACACCAGCCTGATCGTTATTTCTTAAACAGGTCATTCAGAGCATCTTTTGCCTGGGCTCTGTAAAAATCTTCTCTTTCCAGAAGGATCAGTTTTGAATTTTCAGTTTCGAGTCTTTTGAGGATTTTCATGATGTCAGCAATATTTGTCATTTTAGTTGCTAGATAAAGAAATTCAGTACCGCAGGAAGGACAGACCTTATCCTTCAGATAATTCAGCCCGAGTTTCTTGCAGCTGCCGCAGGAACCATAAAGATCCTCTATCAGAAGAAGATGTTTTTCTGTTTCTTCAGTGTTTAATTTTTTCCAGACTCTGACAAAACGTTCTTTTTCCATTGTGTTTTACGCTTTTTAAGGCTGCAGTACCAGACACAGAACAATGACTTCCACCGCACACTTCAATACTTCGTTCAGTGATTCTAGGTGAAAATCATATACTCCAGTCTTCATTACAATTTATATAAAACCGCAGCGGCTCTATTTCTTTGCCGGTTCTGCTTCCGGAGTTTCTACTGTTTCTGCCTTTGTTTCCTCAGGAACTTTGATCGGATCAGCAACTGGATCTTTTATCTTGTCTTCCTTTTTATCCGAACAGTCGCAATCAGACTTGCGAGGCGGTTCTGGGGGAACAGGAGGAGGGGGGCAATAGGCATATACTTCTCTAGTAGTCCATAACCCAAGTCGTAAAACATTTAAGAGAGAAGAAAGTCCAGAATACCCTGTAGTAATCATTCCTGACGGATTGCCATTATAAAGATCTCCATCCATAAAGTACTTTCCGGAAGTATAATCTCTGCAGACTCTGTTTGTATAATTTTTCTTCTCAGCAGGAAATACACTTAGAAGATAAAAATCATTATCATCGTAAATTTCTATAGGATAACTGGATTTTGTAAAATCACCTGTCTCAGCAACTCGGTAATTGATTTCAGCACACGCACCCAACATTATGGAAAATAGAAGAATCGTTTTTTTCATATTGTCCTCATTTACACCAGTATTCTGTCGTTCTAGGAGTATAAACACCTAAAACAAAATGCCATAGAACATCATCCCAAGTATAATATTCATGAACCATCAGAGGAGTGGAATTTCCGCACATTTTATACAGATCAACATTACTAGTCAGCCCTATCCCGAACAGAAAGAAATTATTTTTGTATATCTTTCCTGCAGATACAGGCTGGAACTCCTTTTGGAAATAAATTTTCTGGCTCACGCAATTGACAGAAAGCAAGACCAGCAAAAGCAGGTATTTTTTCATCAGGCAGACTCTCCCTTCAGTAGACACATTAGTACTATGTTTGGAATTCGAAATCTTATGTAAAGAACTTTGCAAGGATTCGGCAGACAAAGCTGCCTTATTTGTGAGTCCTTGTAAAAACTCCATCCCAATCGTCCCCAGGCGGATTTTTCAGGTAGTATTCGCATCTTTCGACCAGCTGATCTACCGCTTTATCCTTCTTGGCACGCACTTTTTTGGACTCATTGAACAGATTAATTGCTTTGGTCCAGTCCTGTTTTAAATACAGCTGAAATGCTGCTTCGTACATTTCAGAAGATTCTTTGATATTTGGAAGAACCCCGATTTTTGTAGCAATCAATTCATAGATTCTTACTGGTTCATTCTTACCCTTCACTCGAACCGCATCCAATTCTCTGGTGAACATTTCTGAATTTACTTTTTTGAAAGTGCTTTCAGAAATTAAAATATTTACTCCATAATCTTTTCCAGCGGCTTCCAAACGGGCAGCAAGGTTCACTGTGTCCCCCATCATTGTATAGGAGGCTAAGGTGTCCGTTCCCATAAATCCGACTTTTGCAATTCCCGAATTGAGTCCGATACGAACATCCATCTGCTGGGCATCAGGTACATATGCATTTGTTTCCTTCCAGAATTTTCTCTGCTCATTCAGTCTTTCGATCATCAAAAGAGATGCTTTTGCGGCATCCATAAAATGTTCCGGTCTGTCAATTGGTGCTCCAAAAATGCCCACAATCGCATCCCCGATGTATTTATCCAAAGTTCCCTTATTCTGCTTGAGGATGATCGTCATTGCCGAGAGGTATTCATTCAGAAGGGAAGCCAGATCGGCTGATGTCAGCTGTTCCGATATTGTAGAAAACCCTGCCACATCAGAGAAAAAAGCTGTGATTTCCTTTTCTCCTCCTTTCTTCAAAGCTTCCAAGTCTTCGAGTGCTTCCCCGACAATCGTCGGATCCACCATATTCGAAAGAACCTTGCTGTATTTTCTTTTCTCCGCACCCTCAGTAAAACTCAAGTATGCCTGAGAACCGAGAAAGGCAAGAGGATACGCTACCGCGAAACCGGCAAGCGGAGCCATAAAGTCCATCTTGAATACAAGAAATGAAATAATCGGGTAAGCAATAAAAACAGCCAAAGGAACCGCAATTCTAGTGATTGTGCCTGCACTGAAAAGAGAAAGTGCAAGACAGATTCCCACAGAAAAAGCTACAACCAGATAACCCAGAAATCCTGGAGGAATTTTCATAAAGTGTTTTTCCAGTAAATTGGAAGCAGTGACTGCGTGGTATAAAAACCCTGGTCTGTCTCCATAGGGAGTAGTCCGAATATCGAAACCTGAGGCTGCAGAAACTCCCACCATCACTACTTTGTCCTTAAATCTGGAAGGAGGAACCTTTGTTTTTTCCGGATCAGTGATTTCTCCTGTCTCCAGACTTCTGATGGAATCAATGACTCCAGAAATGGAAATTCTAAATGAAGGATCATCTATTGTCTTTTCAGGATAATAGTGAATCCTGTATTTTCCGTTTACAAGAGGGATATTCAGTTCTTTTCCCTGAGAGTAAAGATTCAGTGAATTCCAGTCTGCATCTATTTTTTCTACAGGATGGAAAGATCTGTAAATCTGCGTACTTAATGTAGGAAAATATTTATCCTCATACTTATGAAACGGAATATAGTATCTGGCTACCCCTTCATCCTGTGCATAAAATACGGAGTGGAGTTTAGGCATTGCCTGCAGTATGGATTCCACAGGATAGTTCATTCTGTTGAATCCTTTCAGTTTCAGATTTTCTGCCTTTTCTACGGGATATGCCTGACTGAGGACAAACTCAGGAGGAGCATATATTTTCTTTTCCTCTTCAGTCATTTCCTCAGTTCTAAAGTTAATCGCATGGGATACAATTCCTGTTTCTGCAGTCGCCAATGCCAGCTGTTTGTCATCTTCCAGATTACAGGAAGACGACTGTTCAAAAAACATTATATCGAATAGAATCAGCTTTGCTCCACCTGCAGCCATATACTTCAGGATCGGTCCATAGATTGCCCTTCTCCAGGGCCAGCGTCCAAAAAGAGGCGACGCTTTATAGGTTTCCAGACTCTGCTCATCAATATCCAGTACGAGAACTTTATCTGTGAACTTGTGATTTGGATTGACGGTTCTGTGGCGGATGTCAATAAAACTGTCTTCTATTTTAATCAGTCCGCCGAAGATATCCAGAATGCCCACAAGGATCAGGGATAAGAGAAATAGCCCTCCGGCAAATGTGAGTTTAGCCTTGTTTTTCAAATCAGTTGCTCCTGGATGTGATGACCAAGTAAATGGATGATGCATCGTAAGTGAGCTGCTGAGCAGGCCTCATTGAGTCAAGCTGCGCTGCGCCTTTTCCATGTTCTTTGATGATACTTAAAGACAGAGCGGCTTTTGCTGTAGCCAATGAGAAACCGATACTGTATCCCATTGTATTCACATATTCATTTCTTGGATTGTCCCTAAGTGTCGGAATTCTGAACAGTACAGAATTGCCTCCGGAAGATGCGATTGTCTCGGTATCCCCTGCTGCACGATTGTAAGCCTGAAGCGCTGATGTCATCCAGTCAATTTTCCTAGTATTTGCGTTGTTGGTATATACGCCGGCACGAAGTGCAAGAAAATCTGTAAGGAAGTATTCTATCCCAGTTGCAATGTTCCAAGTCTGATATCTTTTCAGTTCAAGATCGTCCTTGTCAGTCAATATGATCATATTTGCAGACGGTGAAGTTATGACTTCAGTATTGTTCTTTTTGAAAGAATAACCGGACGTATAGATGAAGTCAGTTGCAATCATCAGTTTCTTTGTCGGGAAAAAGGCTCCCCCAAGTCTCAATTCATATGTTTCCGGAACTCTTCCTGTGTAAGCAGGTCCCTTGTATATTGTATTTCCTACACTTGCTCCAAAGGCCTTTTGAGTTCCTTCCAGGAATGTGATTCCGTCAGTCGACGTAGAGGCCGAGTCCATCGTTATTGCATTGATCAGACGGTTCTGTCCCATTACAAATGTTCTTCTGAGAGAAACTCCGAGAGAAACCTTGTCAGTAGGAGTATACATCAGACCAATAACCGGAAGAAGACCTGTTGTTCTTCTGTTGTCATTGATTGTCTGCATTGCATACTGTTTACTTTTGAACATTGTAAGCTGAGTAGATGTGATGCTTGCAGTATCATTCACATAATAAAGAGTTGCTCCCCAAGAAAGTTTGCTTGTGATCGGCCTGGCATATGAAGCACCTACTAACAGTTGATTATATGTTTCTCTATTGTAACTTTTCATATTGGAAATATCTGGATAAAAAAGAGGCAGACGAATCTGATCATTTCTCTGATAACTTTCCTGTATGGGGTTTACCACTGAAAAGGCAAATTTTCCCGCACCCACTTCCTTTACCATTCCAAAGAAATTTGGAATATAGTTCTGGTTCGTCCTTCCATATCCCTGACCCGGTCCGAGTGCATTTTCATATGTCTTTTTGACCTTAGTATAATTGCTGGCAGAAAGAGATATTGAGTTGTCATAGGCCAAATTCAGACCGGCTGGGTTATAAAATGCTCCTGAAGGATCATCAGAAACGGCTGTATATGCACCGCCTAAACCGGCAGCTCTTTCACCGAAAAATCCGTTGATATTATGATAGGCATCAGAAAAAGCAGGAAAAGAATGCAGTAACCCTAATAGTACTGCTAAATTTCTTACTTGTCTTTTCATTGATTCATCTCCTTTGATGACAGTTCCTTTTGAAACAAAAATTTCTGAAAATAGACTCATTCAACCTTTCCTTGAGATGATGTTTCTCTTTTTTCTGTTTCAGTCAGTTATTTTATTTATCTGCACTATTCAGTCAAGCAGACTATGGAATTAACTATGCTTTCCTCCAATATAAAAACTCTGTCAAGTGTAATTTTCTATGATAAAACGATTTCCGTTCTTCTTGACGTATTCAATCAGGAATATTTCAATAGATTCTATGAATGCATATAAACTTTCCGGAGCATCTCTGCTGATATTAATCCTAATGTTCAATTGTACTGGCTCGAAAGAAGTCAAAGTAGGAGGTCCCTGCGAATACGAAGATTTTCCTGGACAAATCCTTATCAATTCAGTAGAAAATGACAAAACAGATTCCAAAAAAGCAGTAGTGAAGTTTGATTTCTCAGCCATCGACAGCTCAAAAAAATACAGGTTTGGAAATTTCAAAGATACCGGAATCCATCTGCTGGATGGAAATGAAAATCCCGACAGAAGCAAAATTGATTTGTGGAACATCAAAAAAGGAAAGAATTTCCCGGCAATCAGGAAGGAAATTAAACTGGGAGCATGTACTCCTGTAATTTTTGAGGTGCCTAGTTTTAAATAACTCTTCAATAGGGCTGCAGATAATAAAAAGCGAACCTGTTTTCACAAGTTCGCTTTTTTTACTTCAAATTAACTCTGAAAAAATCAGGCTTTGTAGACAGCCGCGATCTTATCCTTGTATTTTTCTGTGATTACGTGACGTTTGAGTTTCATCAGGTTAGTCATTTCATCACCGACTTCGAATGGTTTTACAATCACAAAGAAAGGAGTCACTTGCTCAAAACTCTTAAATCCGTTTTTCGCACTGTTTAAATCTTTGATTTCTTTCTTATAAAGATCCATTACTTTAGGATTCTCAACAAGAGCTTTTGGATCTGAATCAGAGATACCGTTTTGAGATGCCCAAACCTTCAGTTTATCAAAGTCCGGAACAATGATTGCTCCCAGATTCTTCTGATCCTGACCAATCACCATCACTTGGCCAATATACACAGACTCACTCAGCTTGTTTTCGATTGGGACCGGCTCTACGTTTTCCCCGCCTAAAAGAACGATTGTTTCTTTCGCTCTTCCTGTGATGGAAAGTGTATCTTTGTAATTGATAATACCGATATCACCGGTATCCATCCATCCGTCACGAATTGCCTTTGCAGTAGCTTCAGGATTTTTATAATATCCTTTCATCACCTGTGGGCCCTTCATAAATATCACACCTTTTTCACAGCGTTTTCCGGTGATCGACCCATCAGCTTTTACATGAGCTACAATATTTCCGCTGAAATCTCTCAACTGCAGTTCTGTTTTCGGAGCAACTTTTCCGACTGAACCCATAATCAGAGTTTCCCAAGTTCTCATTGAAATCACAGGCGACGTTTCAGTCATCCCATACCCTTCAATTACGTTCAGTCCAATATCATTAAAGAATGCATCCACATGTCTCTGAAGAGCACCCCCTCCGGATACCGTAGCTTTCATCGCACCGCCAGTTGCTGTTCTGATTTTAGAAAGAACAACTGCATCCAAGAGTTTGTAGGGAATCACAGTCAGTATTATAACGATTGCAGAATAAAGTCCTCTGAAAAGAGAAGTCAAAGGATTTCTTCCTTCAAAATCCACCTCATTGCCTTTTATGAAACGTGTTGCCGCATGAAAGTGTTTTGAGAGGAAGTAAGCTGTATTGAACATTCCTCTTCTGAAAGGAGGTGTCTGCTTTGGATCATTGATTCTGTTGTAAATTCCCTGATAAATGCTTTCCCAAAGACGTGGAGCAGATGCCATAAAAGTAGGTTTTACTTTAGCGAAATCTTCTCGCATATCACGGACATTCGTAAAGTAAGTACCCGCACCTGCTACTATCGCTCCATACATAAATACTCTCTCAAATATATGCCATACAGGGAGTATGGAAAGAAGTCTTTCACTCGAATCGATATTGATGACCGGAACCACATCATTTACTTGGTGCATCATATTAGAATGCATCAGCATAACGCCTTTGGGCTGACCAGTTGTTCCAGAAGTATAAATCATAGTAAACAGATCATCTGGCTTAATATCTTTGACTCTTTCTTCGTATTTCTTTGAGCCCTTTGCAATCAGCTGACGACCTTTTTCTATCAAATCATATAGCTTTAGTACACCATCTGCTTTGGAGTTTTTGTCCATTACAATGACGGTTTTGATAGATGTTTTTGATTTTACCTTATTCAATTTTTCAAGCATCTTGTCGTGTTCTACAAATACGACCTTTGCCTCTGAATGGTTTAAGATATACTCTAGCTCAGTTTCAGTAACATCGGTACCTCGCGGAACATTCGCAGCACCTGCAGTGATTACACCGCAGTCTACAACTGGCCATTCCATTCTATGGTCTGCCATAAAACCGAGATTTTCACGGGCTTTTACGCCAAGGTCGATCAGCGCTTCTGCCAGAGCTGTCCCCATCTCATAAATTTGTTTGTAAGAAGTAGGTTGAAATGCCTTTTTCTCATCTTTTGAGTAAAAAGCACCTTTGTCCCCAAATTTTTCCGCTACTTCTTTGTACACTTCCGCAAGGTTGTTAGCCATTTACACGCTCTCCTTTGAATAATTGTATTATATAGATGTGTGCCGTTCTGACGTTCTTTTTATCCGGCAAAAATGCAACAAATTTTTTTATTTTTTCCTGCATACTATAACCTTCTCGGATAAAATCCTCTGAAAAATATTGCTCCCTCCCTATCCAGTCCTATCGTTGCAAGGAGTTCCCACACTTTTTGGGGGGAGAAGGGATGATTATAGGGAATGCCGATTTTTTTTAGAAGCGAATCCCAGCCCTGCAGATCCATTTGGAGGAACGAGACAAACAGGAGACATCGGCTCATACCGGTTGATGCGGAAAATACTGTCAATTCAGCCCAATCCACCTCTTTTACTCTTAAATTCTCTTTATGCAAATTCTGATGCGGGATCTGGTACTGTGTTTTCAGTCCTGACGGATGGGCAATATAATAGCTGAGCATTGTTCTGAATCTGGAAAGAAGATATGAAAAATAGTCTCCTTTGCTTTTGAACTGTTTCAGTCTTTCAGAATAACCTTTCATCAGTTTTTTGGGAATAAGGAAGGTTGATACTCCATTACCGGAAAGGGGAATACGGGTGTTCAGTTTATCATTATCTTCTTCTCTAAAATTTTTCAGGCTGTTCATATATATACCTGTCTCGAAATGTTTGATACCTCCAAAAAAATTTCTGTCTTTTACACCCTTTGGCTGCATTTTTATAAAAGACGAACTGTAAATGATAAAGATCATTGGAGTTCCTACATTTTTCAGGAGAATTTATTCTTGCCGGATTCGGATTCATTCTTTTCCTGTCTTACTATTCAGGAAGAACGGGAAGGGAAAATAGTGATGATTTACAGAACGGCGGTCATATTCATATTACTAATAATCAGCTGCAGAACTTTGGAGCAGAAAGTCCAAAGACAGAAAACAATCTTTGTACTTTCTGAGTCAGAAAAATATAAGTATCATAAAATCAGTCTTTTTAATAATCAGTCGGTAACAATGCCTGATGCCTTCGTCAAGGAGACCGGAATGGACTCTGATGAAAATGCTCCGGTTTGGGCGGAAAAGAGTCCAACGGAAATCAGTATGAAAGTTTCAGGTGCTTCTTTTTTATATTCTTCCGAAGAAAAGAACACTGATTCAATGTACGGCAAACCGACTGAGCAGTTTTCTGTTTTGACTTTTATTTTTTCGGGAAGCAAAAAGAAAAGCTGGTGGGCAACGGAAGATGAGGCCCTCTTTTATAATTATCTGAAAAAGAACAAAGCGCTCAAGCTTGATGTTATGTGGGGGCCTTCGCAGCCTGAGATTCAGGCAGAGATGTTCAAGTTTGCCCAGATCAAATCCACTGATATCGTATATGATTTGGGATGCGGTGACGGACGGGTACTGGTGCAGGCAGCAAAGCAGTTCGGGGCTCGCGGAATTGGGTTTGATCTGGATCCGGATAAAATCTCTGCCGCGGAAAAGCTGGCGAAGGCAAACAAAGTGGAAAACCTTGTGAGTTTCAAAAATGCCAATATGTTTGACCAGCAGATAGGTGAAGCAAGTGTCATTACATTATATTTAAATATTCAGGTAAATGCGAGACTGCGTCCGAAACTGTTTCAGGAGCTTCAGCCCGGAACAAGACTTGTCTCTCACAATTGGCATATGGGGGAATGGAAGGCTGACGGTGTAAAATCAGTAGGCAAGAGAATTGTATTCTACTGGCTTCTTCCTGCAGATTTCAGCGGTGAATGGGTTTCTTCTACAAAAAGTATGGGTGAGCTTAAAGTGAAACTGGTTCAAAAGTTTCAGGTTGTAAACGGTGAGATCAGTCTGAATGGAAAGTCGTATACAGTGAAAGATGCAAAAGTGAAAGGAAAAACTCTTACTTTGAATCTGGAAAAAGGACTTGATCTTACTATTCATTCTGATTCGGAGAATGCGAGCATAGTATCTCAAGGCAAGGATTCTTCGGAAAAGATTTCCAGAGTATCGAAAGGATCCGATAAAATTTATTGACCACTGAAAGAATGAAGGCGAGTATCTTACTCGCTTTCAGCAGATTTGCTTTTTTTGCTCATACTTGCGGACAATTGCAGGATCAGCCATATTTCAGCTTTAATAAAAGATGCAGAATATTGATAAAATATTCTCTTTATAAATCTAACAGGGATTGTGTAAAAGCTTGATGGTCTCACAGAGCACACTGAGACCACAGAGAAACGAGTCAATAGCAAAGCAAAATCAGTGCTCAGCGGACCCCGCGTCACTTCGAACTCTATGTAGATTTTTTTGCAACTATTTTTTAAGAAAAACAGGATTTATTGAAAAAAAATTCTCAATATAGGGTTTCCTGGATGCAATAAGAGCAATGAGAATTTTCAATAATTTATTGGC
>JBPOJG010000052.1:0-8286 GCA_052033835.1 Spirochaetota bacterium | reverse complement strand
ATGATATACCCCACCGTAAAAAAGAAAGTCTATGACATCAGCTTTTCCATACAGGGAAGCGAAAAATCATTTTATACATACCGTATATCCAATACGACATACGGAAGCATTTTTCTGATTCCTTTTTTCTGGGTCAGCAGTTTTACAAATGACCTGAAGACTCAGATGGACTCAGTTACGGAACAGTTTCAAAAAGATGCAAAAGCAAGCTGGTAGACACCCTACCCTCTCTGTCTTTTCAGCCAGTCCATAATGATTTCCAGCACAACGTCGGGGCTTTCGAGTGCGGCCATATGTCCTGTGTTGGGAAGGATATTCAGTTCTGAGCCGGGAATCTTTTCTGCCAGATAATAAGAATACTTAGTAGGTGTCATCTTGTCCTCATCACCGCAGAGGATAAGAACCGGAAGTTTCATTTTCGAAACATCCTTTGTCATATCGGCGGCATTGCAGGCAGAAAAATCTGAATGCATTGTTAGTGCTGATGTTTTTTCAAGCATCCTCTGACCGATTTTTTTCAGAGCATCGTTGGCACCTTTTGCATATGCAATTTTTGTAATGAGTTCTGCAGTCTTCTGCTGATTTTCTTCGGACTTTGTAAGACTTAATATCAGAGGCATTACAGGAAGTGCTGCCCCGGTGCTCATAAGAACAAGACCGGCAGCGGAATGACTGTATTTCAAAACATAATTCTGAGAGATCAGACCGCCCATAGAATGACCGACCAGATAAAAATTTTTGAGGTTTTTCAAGACAATAAAATCGTTTAGGAACTCTGCATACAGATCAATGGAATTGAGTGCAGCACCTTCTGATTTTCCATGACCCGGGAGATCAATTGCAAGCGAGCTGAATTCTGTGTTTCTTCTGAGTACGGAAGGAAAATGAGTCGTGTTTCCTCCGGCTCCGTGAACGAGCACAAGAAGCGGCTTTCCGTCCGCCTCATTGTATGTGTAATGAATTTTCTGATCTCTGATAGTTAGATACTGCATCGTAAATTACAGAGTACAGAATGCTGTAATTTTATCTATCAGATTTCGAATTTGTCAATGCTCCCGAAAATGTGCTGAGAAGTCCGGGCAGAAAACGGCTGACAAACTCCACAGTTTTCGCAATTCCGCCGGGATGAACATGCATAGAATCGTTTTTGATGCCCTTCATCAGATCTCGAATCACATCATCCGGCTCAGACAGAAGAAAATCAGGCACGGAAAGTTCCTTGTTCACTCCGATCTGCTCCGATTTCAGAATTGGGGTTCTGGTGAAAAATGGATAGAAATTTGTAACCTTCAGACCGGAAGAAGCCACTTCCTGAGCGAGGGACTCACCGAATGCCTTGATTCCAAATTTGGAAACACAGTATGCATTCAGACTCGGTGTTGCAACAAGTCCTGCCACTGAAGATACATTTACTATGTGCCCTGATTTTCTCGCAAGCATACTGGTCAAAAAGCTGTGAGTGATTCTCATCGGTGCCAGAAGATTGATGTTCAGAATTTTTTCCCATTTGTTTCTAGGAACAGAACTGAAAGGACCAAGGATTGCAATCCCTGCATTGTTCACGAGAATATCAGGACTTTCACCGAATTTGCTGTATTCCTTCACAAGCAGATCACATCCTTCTTCAGTGGAAAGATCAGCACTGAATGTGCCGAGAATTTTTCCTGTTCCAAATGACTTGTATTTCGAAACAAATGCATCCAGTGAAGCCTGATTCAGATCAGAGAGAATCAGATGACCTCCCTCATTCAGAAATGCCTTCACCATTTCTTCGCCAAGGCCGCCAGTGGCCCCTGTAATTAAAATCTTCTTATTTTTAATTTCGCTCATCTCTTCTCCTTGAGAGTTTTATTATTGCGGTATGTCATTTCGACAGCTTTCGGTTGGTTAGCAGCAGCTTCTAAGTTTGCGTAGCCGAACCACCACGCTTGCTGGAGAAATCTTAAAGCATCCTGAACAGACAGCATTTTTTCAGAATGAAAATCTTCTCCGCAAAACACTTTAAGATCCCTCGTTCGCTGCATTATTAATGATAAAATCATTAAATTAAACGAGGGCCGTTTTCTTATTCGCCTTCCAGAAATTCACGTGAGGCAGATCGTCGTCCAGCCAGTGGGCGTTGTTCTCGGTGACAACCAGAATCTCTTCCCATTTTACTCCGTTTCCGTTTTTTCCCATATGAGGTTCCACTGCCCAGAGTCCTTTTTCTGCACGTGCATTCGTATCCGAATTCCAGAGAGGGGACCGATTCTTTGCACTGTCAAAAATTTCAGCAGCTGCCTGACCGAGCAGATAGATGAATGTCTGCACCTGAAATCCCATAATCCTTGTTTCCGGCATCCAGGTCATAGGAATTTTTCCCACCTTGTGCCCGAGCACTCCTGCGGGATACAATGCATGACAATTGATATACCCCATATCTTTAATTATTCTGTCTGTTTTTTCATATATCTCAGAAAGAGTTTTTTCCTTTCTGACCATATCGAGAATCTCAGGACGAAAAACTTCCAGATCCATCACGGCCCGATCCACATCCGGATTTTCCCCGAAAGCAAATGAGTATCCAATGTCGGCAGCGCATCCGTCTACGATGGGAGCCACATCCAGAATGACAGGCATCCCTTTTTTGAGCTGAATGTCAGACGGCATAAATTCCAGACCCAGATGAGGCGGACTGAAATGAGAAACCATACCTCCCAAATCCAGGGGTTTTTTGAATCCAGTAAAAGCAGTTCTGTCGCCGAACCAGGCAAACCCGTAATGAAAAAAACCGTCCACTCCATTTTTTTTCAAATACTCATCAATCAAAAGAGAGGCCTGTTTTTCGGTCATTCCCTCTTGGAGCCGCCCCCTGACGTTTACAACGGCCTCATAGGCCAATTTTTGAGTGAATTTGAACTTCCCAAGTTCGGTTCTATCGTAAGTTTCTACTGACATTTTAGTCTCCGGTCAAAAATATTGACGCATCGTTCAACTTAAACACAACTTGACGCATCGTTCACTTTTCGTCAAGAAAAATTTTTCCTACTTCAGTAGAGACTAAGCAGTTGTCTAGGCTTTCAAGCAGAAAAAAAGGGTCTACCTGTAGAAAGTAGGAAAAGGTTAATCATAATGATCGCTCAAAAAGTAGGGACTCTAACAAATTTTTCCTGCTAAATCTAGGTAGACCCAACCGAAGCAGGGAATGAGTTTAGTAATCCATTGTTTGACACATCATACAAAATTTAATTTGTAGGTAATATGGCACTAAGTTGGAACGAAATTAAAGAGCGGGCTGTTGCATTTTCTAAAGAATGGGAAGATACTGAAAGAGAAGAAGCAGAGGCAAAGCCCTTTCTAGTCGCATTTTTCAATGTCTTTGGAATTAATCAAAGAAAAATTGCCACTTTTGAGCATAGAGTAAAAAAACTAAATGAACATGATGGTTATATTGATCTATTTTGGAAGGGCACATTAATCATAGAAATGAAAAGTCGCGGAAAAGATTTAGAAAAAGCTTTTCAGCAAGCCAAAGATTATACTCAAAAATTACAGCAGGAAGAGATACCCAAGTATATCTTAATCTCTGATTTTGCAAAATTTAATTTATATGATATCGAGGAAGAAACAAAAATCGAATTTAATTTAAATGAATTAGTTAATAATGTTCAGTATTTTGGATTTATTGCAGGATATGAGAAAAAAGTTTTTGAAGATCAGGACCCTGTAAATATTCAGGCAGCTGAACTTATGGGCAAACTTCATGATCGCCTGAAAGAAATAGGTTATACGGATCATCCTTTAGAAGTATATCTAGTGAGAGTATTATTCTGCTTATTTGCAGAAGACACAACGATTTTTGAAAAGCAGTCATTTCAAGATTATATTGAAAAAAGGACAAATGAGGATGGATCAGATTTAGCTGCTAAACTGCAGGAAATTTTTCAAGTTTTGAATACACCGAAAGAAAAAAGATATAAAAATTTAGATGAAGAATTAAATAAATTTCCTTATGTAAATGGAAAATTGTTCGAAGAAGTTTTACCTGTAGCCAGTTTTGACTCAAAAATGCGAAAAGCATTGCTTGAATGCTGTCACTTGGACTGGAGTAAAATATCACCTGCAATTTTTGGTTCCATGTTCCAAAGTGTAATGAAAAAAGAAGAACGCAGAAATCTTGGAGCACATTATACAAGTGAAAAAAATATTTTAAAACTCATTGGACCATTATTTTTAGCTGAGTTATACGAAGAGTTTGAAATAGTAAAAGGAAATAAAAATAAGCTTATAGATTTTCATAAAAAATTGGGAAACCTGAAATTTTTGGATCCAGCATGTGGATGTGGTAACTTTTTAGTGATTACTTATAGAGAGCTGCGTTTATTAGAAATAGAAGTTTTAAAAGTTTTGAGTAGAAAAGAAATGTTTACTGATATTAAGACTGTTGCACTTATAGACGTTGACCAAATGTATGGGATAGAAATTGAAGAATTTCCTTCAAGAGTTGCAGAAGTTGCTATGTGTTTAATTGACCACCAGATGAATCAAAAATTAAGTTCTGAATTTGGGTTGTACTTTCTTAGACTTCCCCTTCAAAAAGCAGCGAATATATTGAATACAAATGCCCTGAGAGTTGAATGGGGCAGTTTAATTAAACCTAGAATCATTGAAACCTACTTTTATGATATGGGAAAAAAACAAGCGACTGGGAAAATTGTTGAATCTAAAGAAGGCTTTTCGTATATACTAGGCAATCCGCCATTTGTAGGACACCATTTACAATCGGAAAGGCAAAAGGAAGATTTACATTTAACTTTAAAAAATATTCAAGCAGCGGGTGTAATGGATTACGTCTCAGCATGGTTCTATAAGGCTTCTGAATATGTTCAAAAAACTGATACAAAAATAGGTTTTGTTGCAACAAACTCAATCACTCAGGGAGAACAAGTCTGCATTCTCTGGAAATTTCTTATTGAAAAGTTTAATATGAAGATTCATTTTGCGCATAGAACTTTCAAGTGGAGCAATGAAGCAAAAGGTAATGCTGCTGTTTACTGCGTAATTATTGGATTTTCGAATTTCGATACAGATAACAAATTAATTTTTGAATATGAAGATATTAAAGGAGAGCCTCACGCAATTAAAACAAAAAACATTAATCCTTATTTGGTAGATGCAAAGGATATACTAATTGAAAATAGAAGCAAGCCGATATGCGTAGTTCCGCAGATGATGTATGGAAGTAAACCTACCGATGGTGGATATTTTATATTTACTGATGAAGAAAAAAAAGATTTTTTAAAAAAGGAACCATTAGCAAAAAAATATATAAAACCTTTTATAAGCGCTAAAGAGTTTTTGAATAATGAGAAAAGGTGGTGCCTTTGGCTCGTCGACGCTCAACCCAATGAGATTAAAAATTTACCAGAAGTTCTAAAAAGAATAGATTCAGTAAAGAAATTTAGATCAGAAAGTGTAGCTGCTTCTACTAGAAACTACAAATTTCATACTTTATTCAGACAAGTTACGCAACCAAAATCAAATTATCTGATAATTCCTTTACATACATCTGAGAACCGACAGTATATCCCAATAGGATTTTTCACTAAAGATGATATAGCAAATAACAGCTGTTCAACAATTCCCAATGCAGAATTATTTCATTTTGCAATAGTAACTTCATATATGCATATGACTTGGGTAAAAAATACTTGCGGCAGAATAAAAGGTGATTTCCGGTATTCAAAAGATATTGTCTACAACAATTTTCCTTGGCCATTCAATCCCGCAGAAAAACAAATCAAATCAATTGAAATATGTGCACAGCGTGTTTTAGATTTAAGAAATGAATTTCCAAACAGTTCTTTAGCCGATTTATATGATCCCCGTACAATGCCGCCCAAGCTTTTAAAAGCTCATCAAGATCTGGATAAAACGGTGGATCTTGCGTATCGTTCCAAACCTTTTGAGACCGAGTCAAAACGAATGGAGTTCCTGTTCGAACTGTATGAAAAATATACAGCTAATCTGTTTACAAAGGGAAAGAGTAAAAAGAAAAAATCATAACTTTTTCATTTCCCGCTTTTCTTTTTCCCGAAGGCTTTCTTCTTCGCCTTGACAGCGTGCCGTTCTTTGAGTTTTTCGAGTTCTAAAATACATGCATCTATCATTGTATCCAGATCCCGTTCATCCTTTCCCATTTGTCCGTAAAAGTTTATAAAATTGCTTAGTATAAAAATAAAGTCTTCGCCCTTTCTGCTCATATTTTTTTCCTGTTCTCCTTTTTGGTTTTGAGTTCCTGAATTGTAGTAGGTGAAAGACCAGCCTCTTTAGCCAGGGTTCTTACTGACACTTGGTCATTTTCCATAAGTGCAAGTATTAATTCTGAAATGACAAGTTCCTTGTATCCTTTCTCCAGCTCTTTTTTTCTCTTAGGATCAAGGTTCATTCTATCGTAAGTGGACATTTTCTTTTTTTCAGATTTCATCATCTGCTGCTCGCTTTACGTGAATGGATTTATAATTTCAGTTCCCATAATCTTAAGCCCTGGCTGCATATCTTCAGAATACAGTATAGGGCACGATGCTGAAACTGAAGAGGACAGGATAATGCTGTCCCAAAATGAAATTTTAAATTGAGAACGGATTTGAGAAGCAAGCAGAATTTGATTTTTTCTGTAATCCTGATTCATAAACACATAGAGCAGTATGTTTGAATCAATTCTTGCCGTTTCAGGAAGAATGCTCACGTCCAAAATCAGCTGTTCCATATAAAACCCCCTGTGAAATAATCACCTTATAATTACTTCATCTCCCCGGTCCGCAGATCGCAGTGCTGCATCTCTGAATCAATCAGCTGAAAGAACTGATGCATTTCGTTTTCACAGTTTGCACAGATATTCAGTCTGTCCGGTTTTTTTGTCTTCCAATATCTTTCTGTTGCAGTCTGTCCCTGAGGCGCGTGCTTCATCCATTCATCCGGATCGGTATTTCCGTCCACATTAGGAAGTCCGCAAATTGGACAGTTCAATGATGAGTAAGTCCCAGTATTCATTTTTTTACTTCCTTTGAAGATTTCTTCAGCATATAAATCACCTGGCTAGTAAAACTTCTCTCTTCCGAGTCTGCCAGTTCTTTCAGCCTATTGTAAATTCCCTCCGGGAAGGGGATTGTTATTCTGACAGATTTTTCTTCTTTTCTGTCCTGCTTTTTTTTCATAAAGTCCTCCTCTGAAGTAATTTAGCTGCTCACTCACCTTACACACTTCTTGTGTAGGTGAGCTATTATAGTATATCAGTGCAGATAATATTTTGCACTGGTGAGACAGTCGGTTCCCCGCCTGGAAAATCTGAGATAAACAGTCCCAGAAAATCTTCGCATTTATGTCTCATCCCTGTTTCCACAAAAATAGCATACATTCGAACAGTCCTGACGTCAATCACTTTTTCAGTGATTTTTGTCACTGTTTAGATACTTTCTGTGCGATAGTGGATATTTTATTGTTGATTTTCCTGACACAATTGGAAGATTAAAAATTATGGAACTCATTAACTGGTATTTTTGGCTTAGTTTCATTTTCGCTTTCACTGTCATTTCTTATATCCTGATTCATATTTTAGTAAGAATGACTGCAAGAATGGTTGTCAGGAATATGGAAAAGACTAAGGAATCGACAGGTTTGAACGGTTTATACTTATTTACTGACTGTCATTTTTTCGATATAGTAAATTTAATGATTATCACCGTGAAATCAGTACTGGGACTAGCTCCGTCAGAACCTCTTTCAATGACAATTTCCACTTCATCAGTTCCTGTATAATCTTTTTCAGGAGTATAAAAGTATTTGGCACTTTCCGGTTCGCGGTCAACTTCGCTGACGGAAAAATGAGAAGCCTGCTTCTGTATCCTGGCACCTTCCTCATCCCCAAAAGATCCCAGATCATACGTATATTTCTGGTTTGGTCGGATGCTGACATTCACGATTTTCTTCTTCTGATTCACCCGTTTTCTCCTTCTGCCCTGCAGAATATTCTTTTCATCTGTTTCTGTAAAAACTGAATTCCAGCTTAAAGCATTCCTGTTCTGTTTTTCAGAAAGTCTCGCTGCTGAATAAACTTCATTGGCGAATAAAACGGCACACGACAGTCCGACGGCTGATATGACCGAAGTCAGCACTGTTGAATTCTGAGTTTTCATATTATCCTCCCTGTTTCAGGAAATCCGCTTTTTTTGCAAGCTGATAATAAATACTCTTATCGATATCTTCCGGTCTCCGTTTCAGCAGATCAGAATTTTCATTTTCGATCAG
>JBPOJG010000104.1:0-2484 GCA_052033835.1 Spirochaetota bacterium | reverse complement strand
CCCTGAATGGATTTTTCTATAATCTTTTCCGGATCAATTTCCGCCAGACCGATATCCCCTTCAGAATCATAACGTTCAGTTACGAATGCCAGTTTTTTTCCGTCAGGACTTACTGCAGGCTTGTACTGCGGTGCAGGATGATTTGTAACGGCTGCTACCACTGATTTTTTCAGATCCCTCAGATAAACATCAAAATTCCCGTTGGAGTCACTTGCAAAAAAAAGATATCTGGCATCCTTTGTGAGAGAAGGATACAGATTATTGCCCCTCCTTACAGTCAGAGGAAAAGGTTTTTCATTGTGAGGACCGTAATGAGATTCTGCAATCTTGTCATACTGAAACTCCACCGGATCGACTTTACCTGATCGGTAGAAGAATACGGAGCAGTAGGAATTTATAAATATAATAAAATAAATCACCTTACGCAGGTGATGCGTATATGCCAGGCCTGCCGGCGGCTTCCGGGGGGCTGACCGCCCCCAGACCCCCGTTTTTACAAATCTCATCATACCATTATGAAAGCATTTTTTTATATCCCACTTGAAGAACGGTAAATTATACTTATTAATCATTGACGGATTGTCCATTTGCCTTTTGCTGACTCAAAGTATTCGCCCTCTTCGGTCATTGAATGATAACGCAGAAGAATCTGTCTTTTCCTGGATTCAAAATCCGGAGGACTGAGTTTTTCAGACTGAAGAAGCTCAATCTTTTTATTATATACAACCTCACGGGATTCGTTCATCAGAGCAAGAACATCACTGATTCTGTCCTTCGACTTTTCAAATTCGGAAGCGTCTCTGCTTTCTTTCCAGCGAGGATTGACTGCTGCTTTTCCGTCGAGAGTTTCACCCACAAAACCTTTTTTTCTGTATTCTCTGATTTCCGCGCTTAAATAGGCAATTCTTCTAAGAGAAGCCATGATTTCAGGTGAAAGATTTTTATCGGAAAAGGTGTCATCTAGGACTTCCTTCTCCCAGATTTCGCTTCCCGATGCAGACGTTCTGACTGAGGAAAGTATCCATCCGTCCTTCTCCAAATTCTTGTCTGTTCCCACCATCTGCCTCTCCGCAGCTGTGGGGGTCTCAGTAAACGTGACGCTCGGTATACGCAATGTGCAGAACTGCATCATGCTTAAATATATCAAAAAAATGATTAATCTAGATTTTATCATGACTGTCGAAATACTCTTTTAAAACTTTTGTATGCAGAGGAAATGCGAGTTCTTCAGGAGAATTCACAATGACTCTTTCTGTGCTCTCTTCAGAAGGGACAAAAACAGGCATCTCCGATTCCAGTATCTCCCTGCCGATCCCGAAAATCAGAACGAGCCGGCCCTCTTCGGAACTGATGATTCTGAATTCCGAAATGCCGGAAGAAGAAACCGAAATGCCGGCCTCTTCGGAAAGTTCCCTTGCCCCTGCTTCCTGCCAGCTTTCCCCAAAATCTACAAAACCGCCCGGAAGAGCAAGTCTTCCTTTGCCGGGTTCAAGTCCCCTTCGAATGAGCAGAATTCCCCTGTTTTTTACAGGCTGGATCAAAATCGATACAGGAATTGGGTTTATATAGGTAATGTTCCCGCAGTTTTCGCAGGTTCGAGGAAAGGATGACTTTGCCGTAAATTTATTTCCACAATAACTGCAGAATGCATTTTTTGTTCTGAAGGGACTCACAGTAGATTATTTTTTGCAATTTGTTCATTTGTCAAAACAAAAATAATCTGTGTCTGCTATAGGAATTCCTAAAAAACTGCACTTGCAGATTTCAGGAACTCTACATATTCCCGGACCGTTTCCAAAAAATAAGGAGGTGCTTTTCTGGGTCTTGATGCTGAAAGACTGACAAAAAGCTGCTCGTCTCTCATCGAGGCAAATACATTTCCCTTCAGATCAGAAAGATCCTGCCGAAAGTAAAACCGGATTTTATCCACAGACTCTATCCAGGAATACAGAACCGCTTTCTCTCCCGGTTCCGGAAGTCTGAAAATCTGTATCCTTCCGCCCATAAAAAAAGATGTAGTATCATGTTCTTTAATTTTTTTAGTGTCAATAATATCCCCAAAAAAAAGCCACCTGCCTTCTTCAAAAATTTTCCAGACAGATTCTGCAGGATACAACCAGAAGCAGCTCATATCACTGTAAAGCATCCTGAAAGGAGTCTCAAGTCTATTGCAGGAACCGGTAAACTGTCTGACTGAGTGAATCAGATTCTCCGGCTCTGTTTTATCAGTATCTGTAAACAGAAAAGTCTGTCCATTCCTGTCCAGAGACTCTGTGACAAGTTTCAGCTCACAGGCCAGTTTTCCTGTCGGGTCGTAAATTTTATGATCCCAGAAAATCAGACCGTTTCTGTATGCCTCCATCTCAGTATCCACCCTGAGAACCGTTCCGGAAAACTGCTGAGCTAGAAAACGCACTTCAGTAAACTTGGGAATGAGAATCAGATTTTCCTGAATGCATTTCTGAATCGGATAACCCAGATCTG
>JBPOJG010000192.1:0-11067 GCA_052033835.1 Spirochaetota bacterium | reverse complement strand
CCGCTGATTTTTTCAGCCGATGCACTGAGTTCTTCAGACGAACTGGCAAGGTTCTGTGACATACTCATCTGTGAATTGACTGATTCTGTAAGTGAATTCTGTGTTTTCTGTATCTGTGAAATCTTTGCAGGTACTTTGAGAAGGGAAACAGATATTGAATCTGCACTTGCAGCAACGGCTCTTCTCCAGTTTTGAATGGAATTGACAAGGTCTGAAACAGGATTTTTAAAATGAAAAAGTCTCCCCTTCAGGAGTTTTGTCCTAAATCTGTCCAGGAACAGAGAAATTCTTGAATAACTTCTGCCTTCAGAACTGTTCATTTTCCTGATTTTTCATACAGAATGACTGAAGTCAAGCATCTGTACTTCTCAGAAAGAGACAAAACGGATCTTAACAAATAAAACAGATTCTGAAAAATAAAATCATTTATTTTACGCTCTCTTTCAATACGAAGTTCTGCACATAGGAATACTTTACAGCATATCTTCCTAATTTTTGACTTGTCAGATTTTTCAGAGCCTGTTATTTAATAAATCAGGCATCATTGATTCCGACCTGAACTGCTTAACCGGAGGACAGAAATCGGAGGAATGATTTTCAGAATGAAAAAAGACATTACAGATATCGTTAAAAGTGTAATTATTATAATTGCAGTATATTTTATTCAGAATGCATTCTGGCTTTTTATCAGACCGTATGTATGGTTTCTTTTTTATCCGGCAGTGTTTCTATCCTGTTTTGCCGGCGGGAAATACGGAGGTTATGTTTCTTCAGTCCTTTCAGCATTCCTTGTTGCAGTAAATTTTATCCCCTCCTCGGGATTTCTTGTTTTTATAAATGTAAAAGACTGGGCCAGTGTGACTGTGTTTACCCTGACCGGATTTCTTTTTGCATACTTTGTGAACAGATATTTTACAGTAATCAAGGAATCAAAGGAAAACCTTGAGAGAAGAATTCAGGAAAGAACTGCAGAACTGCAGCAGAGTGAGGAAAGGTATAAGAATCTTGTAGAAACTTCTCCTGCTGTTCTGTACATATTTTCGAGTACCAGAGGCGGAATCTATTTTTCACAGAATGCTTCTGAAATTTTTTCATGCTCAATTGATTTTCTATATGAAAATCCTTTTTACTGGAACAGATCCGTCTTTCCGGAAGATATGGAACGAATAAGTTCAGCAATTACAGAATCAGAGTCATTCAGTCTTGAGTACAGAATAAGAGATACACAGGGCAGAGTGCACTGGATACATGACAGATCCATCAGTAAAACGGTTGAAAATAATGATGTCATAATTAAGGGTCTGGCAATGGACATCACTGAACGGAAAATCGCAGAACAGTCGCTTCTGGAAGAAAAGAAGAAATGGCACAATCTTCTGGAATCTCTGCCAGAACTCATATGGACAGCTGATCCATTCGGAAACTGGGATTTTCTGAGCACCCAATGGATCGGATTTACCGGAATACCGGAAAAAGATCAGACGGGCCTTGGATGGCTGAATCAGGTATTTGAAGAAGACAGAAGCAGAGTTCTTTTTTCATGGCAGACATCAGTAGAGACAGAAAGCATTTTTGATATGGAATTCAGAATCAGAAGATATGACGGCATGTACAGATGGTTCAAGACAAGTGCAGTCCCGGAAAGACGGGAAGGAAAAGGCATTATAAAATGGTTCGGATCAAGTATTGACATACACAAGATAAGACTTCTGGAAAGATCAGTGCAGGAGAGTGAAAAAAGATTCAAAAATATATATGATACAGTACCTGTTTCCATCTGGGAAATGGACTGGTCAATTATCCTGAACTGCATTGAAAAATGGAAACAGGCAGGCATTTCTGATTTTGAAAAATTCTTTTCTGAAAATCCTGATGAAATCGGCAGTCTTTTTATGACAGTGAGACTTCTGGATGTAAACCAGTGGACACTCAATCTTTTTGAAGCTGAATCCAAAAACTCCATATTTACCCAGTTCAGAAAAGTATTCGGCACTCCGGATGCTCTGCTTGCATTTACTGAACAGCTTGTATGCATTGCCGAAGGAAAACAGGTATATACTTCTTCACTGAAATTCAGTTCTTTGACAGGAGCATCCATTGATGGAATCCTTGCGGTCTCTTTTCCGCAGAGAAATTCTGATTCAGGTCTTGTATTTACGAGCATCATCGACAATACACAGTATAAAAATGTTCTTAAGGAACTTCAGGAAAAAGAAGAAGAACTCAGACAGAGCGAGGCGATTTTTCATCAGATGTTCACAGATCATACGGCAGTCAAACTCCTGAATGATCCTAATTCAGGCAGAATCATTGATGCAAATCCGGCGGCAGAAAAATTTTACGGATATGAACGGGAAAAACTTCTGGAAATGAAAATGAATCAGATTGTTCTTTTTACAGGAACAGCTGATGAAGAAACGGGAATCGTAACGGAAAGAGAATATCAGAAACATATACTGTCTTCGGGCAGACAGACTGATGTGGAAGTGTATTCCGCCCCCATCATTGTAGAGGGGCATTACCTGATTTACTCCATCATCCATGACATTTCGGACAGACTGTTGGCTGAAAAAGAAAGAGACAGACTGATGCTTGAACTGGAAACAAAAAACAGAGAGCTGGAATCAGTAATCTATGTGACATCTCATGATCTGCGTTCCCCCCTTGTCAACATTCAGGGGTTTGGGGAAAATCTGAACAAATACTTCACAGTCATTTCAAAGTCAATGAAGGCAGCAGAAATTCCGGAAGAAACAAGATTCTTACTTTCAGAAAAAATCCCGAAAGCACTCCATTTCATAGAAATGAGTTCCGCAAAAATGGATGTGCTGATCAGCGGTCTCCTTCGTCTTTCGAGGCTGGGACGGGTTCAGCTTCAGTTTTCCTTGACAGATATGAATGAGGTAATAAAAAATATTCTGGAGACAAGAGCATTTCAGATAGAAAGTACTTATGCAAAAATTGAAGTCCAGCCGGATCTGCCCTCCTGTTATACTGACAAAGAACAGATTTACCAGGTATTCAGCAATCTTCTGGATAATGCAATCAAGTACAAAGCCGATGATCGGGACCTGACAGTTTCAGTAACCGGAAGAGTAATGAAAGATAAAGCAGTCTTTGCAGTTTCGGATAATGGAATCGGAATAGCAGAAAAGGACATAGGAAAAATCTGGGAAGTATTCAGAAGAATTGAATCCAAAAGTTCAGTGAAAGGAGAAGGCTTGGGACTTGCAATCGTGCTTAGAATCATCAACAGACTGAACGGAAAAATCTGGGCAGAATCTGTTCCGGATGCAGGAAGCACATTTTACCTGGAGCTTCCCAGGGAGAATACTACGGTACCGAGTGAAAAAATATGATAATCCCTAATGAAAGAAAAGAAATAGTAATCCTGATCACTGATGATGATGAAGGTCACACAGAACTGATTCATGAACATTTACTGGAGTCCGGTATAATAAATCCTATAATACATTTTAATGACGGACTCTCAGTCTGGAATTTTCTATCCAAAACCGGTGAAGGTCCTCATATGGATGACAGTCAGTCCTATCTTCTGCTTCTGGATATCAGGATGCCGAGAATGGACGGTGTTGAGGTTCTCAGAAAAATCAAGAGTGATCCTCTTCTTCACAGCATTCCTGTAATTATGCTGACAACTACCAACGATCCGAAGGAAATTGAAGAGTGTTATGAGATTGGATGCAATTCCTATATAACAAAACCAGTCAACTATCAGCAGTTTGGAGAAGCAATCAAACGTCTCGGTCTTTTTATTTCGATAATGCAGATCGCTCCGGTTCACAGCAGAAGTGACGGAAAATGATCAAGTCCGGACAGGAAAAGAATGAAGTCATACTTCTGATAGAGGATGATTTCGGAATAGGTGAACTGATTCAGGAAGCGCTTTCCTTTACCGGCCGAAAAATCGTACACCTGGATTCCGGAAAGTCTGCAGTAGAATGGATACAAAATAATGATCCTTTCCTTATTATTCTGGATTATTCTCTTCCGGATATGTCAGGCAGAGAAATTGTAGAAAACATTATAAGTAAAAAAGGGAAAATGCCTCCCTTCATCGTAGTTACCGGAGCGGGCGATGAAAAGGTTGCAGTTTCCATGATGAAACTCGGAGCAAAGGATTATCTGATCAAAGACAGAAGTTTTCTTTCGCATATTCCGATTCTCGCAGAACAGGTCATTCACGAAATCAGTGTAGAAGACAGACTTGAAAAAACGCAGGAAGCGTTGAAGGAAAGTGAAAAAAAATTCCGCCAGCTTTTTGAGAATATGGATGAAGGAGTTGTAATGATACTTCCTGATGGACTCATTATTGAGGCCAATCAGGCCGCAGAAGAAATACTTGAACTGAAAAAAAATAATATTCACAGAATGTGGGATATCCCTTCCGGCTGGAAAATCATAAATGCGGAAGGAAGGGAAATGCTTTTTGAAGAAATGCCCGGCAGCATTGTTCTTCTGCAGAAGAAATCACTCAAGGATCAGCTGATGGGAATACTGTTTCCTGATATGACGGTCAGGTGGATTTCAGTCAGTTTTTCTCCCGTATTCAGTGACAGCGGAGAAATAGATTTTCTGGTAGGACTCGTACAGAATGTGACAGAACAGATCAGAATCAAAAAAGAACTTGAGGAAAGTGAAAAAAGATATCATCAGCTGTTTGATGTATCACCTCTTCCGGCATGGGTATACTCCATCAGCTCTTTGAAATTTCTGAATGTAAATACGACAGCACTGAAAGTTTACGGTTATTCAGAAGACGAATTCCTGAGTATGTCCATAAAGGATATCAGACCGACTGAAGACATTCAGAAACTGATGAGCTTTCTTTCAGGAGTGGGAGAACAGGATTCATACACAAATGAAACAAGGCATCTGACCAAGGACGGAAAGATCATTGATGTAATGCTCTGGACTAACCCGATACTTTACAAGGATGAAAAGTCAAGACTTGTCATTGTAGAAAATATCACTGAAAGAAAACAACTCGAAAAAGAACTCGTCAAAGCTAAAGAGGCCGCCGAGGAGGCGAGCCGTGCAAAAAGCGATTTCCTGGCCAAGATGAGTCATGAAATCAGGACTCCTCTGAATGGTGTCATGGGAATGAATTCTCTTCTTCTTACGACAAATCTGGACAAGGAACAGAGAAACTATGTGAAGACTGCCTACTACAGTGCAGAATCTCTGCTGAGTGTAATCAATGATATATTAGATTTTTCTAAAATAGAAGCCAGGAAACTGGACATAGAAGAAATCGGTTTCAGTCTTCAGGATATGCTGAATGAATTTAACACAATTGTCTCGATGAGTGCGGCAGAAAAGGGACTCTTCTTTTCCACAATACTTGATCCGGAAATTCCTCCTGAAATCATCGGGGACAGAAACCGGATCAGACAGATTCTTCTGAATCTGACAACGAATGCAGTCAAATTTACAAATTCCGGAAGTGTGACAGTAAGAGCAGAACTTGCAGATGTTTTCGAGGACAGAGTCAAAATCAGATTCGCAGTCAAAGACTCAGGCATCGGAATTCCCGAAGAGAAACAGAAAAGGCTCTTTGAGAGTTTTTATCAGACAGACTCTTCCACAACCAGAATTTACGGAGGCTCAGGTCTTGGACTTGCAATCTGCAGACAGCTCACTCTTCTGATGAAAGGTGAGATAGGATTCAGAAGTACAGAAAATCAGGGTTCTGAATTCTGGGTAATTCTCGAACTCAAGATTGGTAAACGGGAAAATGTTCTCATCCCGAATGATATCGGAAAACAGAAAATGACAGATATTCAGATTATTATTGCAGATGCAAACAGATCCGAAACTGAAACTGCTGCAAGGTACGCTGAGTCCTGGGGAGGTCAGACAATACAGTGTAATGATGGAGTATCACTGATGGCATCTTTAAGAAAAAACCTCAGAGAAAAAGAAAAAACGGTCATTCTCATTCTCGATTATCATCTTCCTGACTTGAGCATATCCGAACTGAAACTCTGTCTTCAGGAAATGGAGCTGAATGCAAAACCGAAGATAATCCTGGTCAGTTCATTCGGATGGAAAAATGAAATCACTCCCGATGCGGATCTTCCTGTATTTAAATTTCTGGTAAAACCGTATCAGTCTTCCGATCTCTACAATTCCGTTTTTGAGGCTGCGGGCAGAAAGGAAAAAATAAAATCCAGTGAAACAGGACCCGTGACAGTAAAAAACAGAGAATCCAAAATTCTTGCAGCGGAAGACAACCCCGTCAATTCAATGCTTCTGAAAGCAATGCTGAAGAAAATCGGATACAAAAACATTGTAATGACTTCAAACGGACTGGAATCGGTGGCAGAGTTTAAAAAGCAGCAGTTTGATGTTGTGCTTCTGGATCTGCATATGCCGATTATGGACGGGTATGAAGCAGCGAGACTTATGAGATCCGGCATATCGAGATTCAACAGACCCGATCTCCCGATCATAGCTGTCACTGCAGAGGCAATGGAAGAGGAAAAACAGAAATGCCTGAGTCTCGGAATGAATGATCATCTGTCCAAACCCTATTCCCCCGAACAGCTGATCCGGGTCATCAATTCCTGGACATAACTGTATTTATTTTATATTTAATTTTCTGTCAAGAAAATCATGAACTCTTTTCAGTATGAACTCGGGTTCTTCCAGATTTGCATTATGACTTGCGCCGGGAATCATTACAAGTTCTGAACCGTCTATCAGTCTGTGGATTTCTTTTGATCTTGAAAAAGGAGCAAAAAGATCCTTTTCGCCTCCGATCACGAGAGTCGGTATGTCTATCGAATGAAGAGAGTCTGCCACACTGTGAGTTCTCATTTTTTCAGAGATATGAATGAGAAGATTAGGATCGAGATGAGCCATGGAATTGAAGAATGGCTCAACATCCTCTCTTTTCACTTTTTCCCTGTTGATAAAAAGACTCGCTCCTACAAACCGCAGAGGAAACGGAAGATGCATGACTGTCTTCCAGATATTTCGCAGAGGATCAGAAATCTTTGGAGCGACATTGTTCAGAAGTTCCACTACATTTGCTGAAAGCGGTGAGTGCAGGAACGAATCAAATGCATTTCCGGGAAAACCGCAGAGACTGATGAGAACTTCCGCTCTGTTTCTGTTTTCGAGATAATTCTGAAGCATCACCTGTGCGCCGAGACTGTATCCCAAAAAAGCCGCCTTCTCCACTTTCAGCCTGTCCATAATCTTTGCTGCATCGACGGCAAAAGAATCCACAGAGATTTCAGAAAAATCGGCCGGAGTTCCTGATTTCCCGTGACCTACATAATCCCAGGAAATCACCTTATATTTTTTGGAGAGATCGGCAATCAGATATTTGAGATTCGGCTGGCTGCATGTAAACCCGTTGAAAATAAATAGAGGGAATCCCTCTCCGTTTACGTAATATGGAATCTGCACTCCGTAACTTTCAATATATTCCATTTTTTTTTCAGTCCTGCTTTTTCGATTTTGATTCTTTTGAATGAGTTTCCGGAGCCTTGAGTTCCGGCATTCCTTTAGGCTGTTTTGGAGATTTGCTTTTGTCCTCAGCCGCTTTTTTTCTTTCAGAACTTCCGTTTATGATATTCTTTTCTGAAGCGGAAGAATCAGACTGTGAATATATGGATGAGAATATCAGACTGAAAACAAATAGGATTTTAAGAAACATAACGCCTCCTGCAGTCCCCGGTAAATGAGGAATATTTACATATGGTGTTCTGAAAAATTTACAGTCAAGAGAAAAAGAGTTCTCAGTTCTGCAAAATGCCTAATCACTTGACCGAGAGACCTTACAGCAGATTCCTATTCATATGAAGGTTTTATTATACTCATTCTCAGTAATACTCTTCTTTTCCATATCCTGTCAGACAATGCTTCGTCCAAGGAAGGATTCAAAGGACAGCCTCGCGCTGAAATCCTCGGATTATTCCAGGATGGAACTTTGGGCGGCACACCCGGATAAAAAGGATATGGCCGACGAAGTGCCGGAAGAGTCCGGTCTGAAAGACAGTCAGTCTGATGCAAAGACAGACGTCTTTTTCATCCACCCTACTACATATCTGTATGGAAAATTATGGAATGCGGATATTGAATCGGAATCTCTGAATGAAAGGACAGACAAGGGCACAATTCGGCATCAGGCCAGTGTTTTCAATTCCATTGCAAAGGTATATGCACCGAGATACAGACAGGCAGTTCTTCAGTCCTTTCTCGAAGAATCAGAGAATGCAGAATCGGCAGTTGATTTTGCGTATCAGGACATAAAATCAGCATTTGATTATTATATGAAAAATTATAATAAAGGAAGACCGTTCATACTCGCGGGTCACAGTCAGGGAGCACGGCATTCCGCACGGCTTCTGAAGGAAGTGATTACAAAAGATTCGGGAATACTGAAAAAACTTGTGAGTGCATATGCAGTTGGAATGCCTTATTCTGAAGAAGATGCAGGTCTCAGAGCCTGTGAAAATGAAACCGATACAGTATGTCTCATCAACTGGAATACCTATCTGTACGGTGAAAGACCATCGAGGCTCAAGGAAAAATTTTTAAAATCCCTCTGCATAAACCCTCTGACTTGGAAAAAAAATCAAGAACCCGCATCGAATCAGCTGAACAGAGGAAGTACAGACAATTCATTCAAAAAGATTTATCCCGAAAATACTGATGCAAAATGCGATAATGGAATTCTCTGGGTGCACAGACCTGTACACGGCAAATACACTGTTCTTGAGAAAGGCAGAAATTATCATGTTGCCGATTATTCCTTTTTTTATATGAACATCAGAGAAAATGCGGAAAAGAGAACGGAAGAATTTCTGAAGAAATACAGATGAAAAGTACTGCGTTTGGGACTTGACAAAGAACGAAAACCTGAAAACACTAATAAGTGTCAGAGCATCAGGCAGATTAAGGAGAGAAAATGGACTGTTTATGGACTGAAGGAATCGGCTGCAAGGAATATCTGATCAATTCCGGTCATTATGTTTGGATCAGCTTCGGAATTCTGCTCTGCTTCGCAGAACTTCTGATTCCCGGTATTTTTATCGTATTTGTGGGCTTGGGAGCGATATTTACCGGATTCGTTGTGCTTTTTGCTCCATTGAGTTTTGGATTCCAGATTATGATCTGGACAGTATCGTCCCTTCTGATTATCCTTGCAGGAGGACAGTTTATGAAGACTCTCTTTCCGTCGGACAAAAAATATGAACCGACAATGGACAATGATTTTGCAGGAAAAACAGCAACTGTCACAGAGAGCATTCCTGAAAAAGGCGAAGGACGAATTTCCTTTCAGGGTACAGAATGGGAAGCCGTCAGCATATCGGGTGCAATCGAGAAAGGAAGCACTGTCCGAATATTTGAAAGAAACAACTTGACTTTTACTGTAGCTCCATTAGAAAAGTCAGGAGCTTGAAACTTAAAAAAAACAGGAGAAGATATGGCATCTGAGTTCATTACCATTCTTTTTATCATAGTTATGATTGTCATTTACAAGACAATTCTTGTCGTTCCGGAAAAGGCTGCATATATCAAAGAAAGGTTTGGTAAGTACGATGCAACTCTTGAGTCCGGTTTCCATTTTCTGATCCCCTTTGTAGACAGAATTCATTACATACACAGTTACAAGGAAATAGCATACGATGTTCCTCCTCAGGAATGCATCACTCGGGACAACGTTCCAGTAGAGATTGACGGAGTTCTGTATCTGAAGATCATTGATGCATACAAAGCATCCTATGGAATCGACAATTATCTGATTGCCACAAGTCAGCTGGCCAAAACAACTCTCAGAGCAGAAATCGGTAAATTGGCTCTTGACGATACATTTGCTGAAAGAGATGAAATCAACAGCAAGGTAGTCGCTCAGATTGACCGTGCAACGGACCCTTGGGGATTGAAAGTCACGCGATATGAGATCAGAAATATTACTCCTCCAAAGCAGGTTCTAAATTCAATGGAACAGCAGATGAAGGCAGAAAGAGACAAGAGAGCTGAAGTGACAATCTCGGAAGGAGAGAAAACTTCCCGAATCAATAAATCTGTGGGGGAAAAGCAGGAAGCAATCAATCTTTCCGAGGGTGAAAAACAGAAAAGAATCAATGAGGCAGAAGGACGTGCACTCGAAATTGAACTGATTGCGAATGCAACTGCAAAGGGTCTCGCTGCAGTCACAGAAGCAATTCTGAAACAGGGCGGAAAAGATGCAGTCAATCTGCAGATCACTCAGAGTTATCTGGAAAACCTGGGAAAAATTCTGAACATATCCAAGACAACGGTTCTTCCTCCGAATCTTACAAACATTGTAGGAGTATTTGAAGGTCTTTCGAAGGTCACAAAAACTATGCCTGATATTCATGTAAAAGGAAACAAAAAATGACATTTCCACTGATATTCTGGGGACTTTTCGTCCTCTACGTAGCATACAAATTCTGGAAAAGCGTAAATATTGTTCCTTCTCAGGAAGTAAGAATAGTAGAACGACTGGGCAAATACAACGAAACTCTGCATGCCGGACTGCATCTTCTGATTCCGTTTGTGGATAAAGTCACTTATATTCATACTCTGAAAGAGCAGGCAATTGAAGTTCAGCCTCAGATATGTATTACTAAGGACAACGTTCAGGTCAAGGTGGACGGGGTTCTTTATTTAAAAATGCTCGATCCTCAGAAAGCAAGTTACGGGATTGAGGATTATAAATTCGCCGCAATCCAGCTCGCACAGACAACAATGCGTGCTGTCATCGGTATGATGGAACTGGACAAGACATTTGAAGCCAGAGAAACAATCAACCACAGAATCGTGGATGTAATCGAACAGGCTGCTGAACCTTGGGGCGTTCGTGTCAACAGATATGAAATCCAGAACCTCACTCCTCCAAAGACAGTTTTGGATTCAATGGAAAAGCAGAAGACCGCTGAGCTGAACAAGAAAGCTCAGATTTCTCTTTCTGAGGGTGAAAAGTTTTCGAGAATTAACCGTTCAGAAGGACAGAAGGAAGAAGCAATCAACAAGTCTCTCGGTGAAAAACAGAAAAAAATCAAT
>JBPOJG010000143.1:0-2336 GCA_052033835.1 Spirochaetota bacterium | reverse complement strand
AACTGATCCTCGAAAAACCGGAATTCACAAAAACTCCAGTCGTATCCAACGGACCTGAATCTACAGTAGGCTACAGCCCTGAGGTCTGGGAGAAATGGATTAAGAAGTAATGCGACTTTGTCAAGCGCCGGCAGGCTCACTGCGTTTTTAAATCACCTACGCACGAAGTGCGTAGGTGATTTACCAGACTGCATAATGTTCTTCCACAAGTCCATACCCCTGCAGCTTTAATGTTTTTCCATTATAAAGTATTTTTCCTTCAAATCTGCCGTATGCCTGAACAAATCTGCTCTGGAAAAGAACTAGGTTGATGTCTTCGGATCTTTTTCCTTCCGGGAAAAAACGAAATTCTGAAAGTCCGTCCATTGTGACGATCTCACATTCGTTCAGTGAAATCGGCTTTTTATAACTGAACTTAGCAATATCCAGAGGAAGAATCTCTCCGCTGATCCAGGCATTGTTTTCCAGTCCATCATTGAATCCGGCCACAAGATTCAGAGCAAATGATTCGCCTGATTCTGCCTTTCCTGAAAAACTTGCCCAGTTCCAGAATGTCTCTCGTCCCGGATACCCTTTTGAGAAATCAATTGTGCCGCAGTCAGATGTCCAGCTGTGTTCCTGATTTCCTATTTTAATTTTCACTTCTGCAGGAAGGTTCATATTTTTATAAGTGGTATGAAAAGGTCTGTCCTTTGCAGGGGCAATTGTGCTCATTCCGTTTTCATTGTCCAGCAGAACATATTTTAATGATATTTTATTTCCTGAATACAGGATAGAATAACCGCCTTTGACAGGCATAAATTCCCAGACCTGATTTCCTTTGTCCAGTCTCCAGGCATCCTGAAGTGAGGGCTGGAATTCATCTGAGAAGCCAAGAATCTTGTCCATTTTTTCTTCAATGAAAAGACCGGTCTTTCTTTCGTAGACATAGGCAAATGCAGTGGAAATCAGTCCGGCATCCACGATTGCAAATCCCACAGTGAAGTCCTCAGTGATCAGTCCTGAAAAAATCCATGCTTTTCTCTGAAGTCTTCTTTCGGAAAAATACCCTTTGTTTCCATCCCATTTGGAAGAATCGAAATTCAGAAGTCCCTGATACCTTCCAATGTGTTTTGACAGATCCCCTGATACAGAATTCACCTTTTCTAAAATACTCATAGCATCTCCTGTCAGTAAGAGTCTGACATATCCGTCAAATTTTCACGGGAACACTGCTTTGTCAAACAAAGGAGAATGCGGTAATTGAAAATCCCGTGTTTCCTGTATCTGTTTTTTTACAGGGCTTGATCCCTTATTTTGATATTTTTTGTTATAGAGATTCTCCGGCTTCTTTGCAGATGCCTTGAATAATAAAATCTGATATATGGTAGTTCATCTTTTTCAGTTCCTGAAGCAACGGGGCAACTTGATTGATGATTCCAGATTCTTTTGCTTTCAGTAAAATTCCTGCTGTACCAATTATATTTATGCCATAAACGTTTTTAGCAATATTTCTTCCTTTTCTTTCATCAATGATAAGCCAGTCAGCATTCTTCTTTAAAGCTAATGTAATTGCCTCCGCTTCTCCACGATCCAGCTCTTTTTCCAAAAGCGGGTCAACAAATGAAATCTCTTCTGTTTTAAAAACGGATTCTTTCAAATTGATCTCATCTTTATATTTTAAATTGTTAAGTTCCAGAAATACATAACTGGGAATTATAATTCTCCCGAATACTGCTTCTAGAATGGAAAATCTATTTAATTTGCCAAATGCAATTACTGGACTTGTATTAGAAACGACAATCATAACTTACGGGAATTCTTGATCTCTTCTTCCAATTCCTCTGTATTCATTTGAACAACCGGGATTCCTCTGCGGCTTAAATCAGAAATAAAGTCATATCGATTCATACCGCACATTTCCGCTGCCTGTCCCGTAGTCAAAAAACCTTCTTCAAACAGTTTGACTGCCAGCAGTTTCTGGGCTTCTGCTCTGATTTTCTCCTTTGACCCATCCCATTTCAAAAGCAGTGAATCTGGAACTTCTATCATTATACTTAACATCCTGAATTCTCCTAACCTTTACATCCTATCTGTCCATAGTGAAAATCCCGTGAATCCTGTATCTGTTTTTTTGCAGGGTCCACAGGATCAGCAGCTGCATTATTTCAGTATATACTCCTTGGGCTGAAAGTTTTCTGTTCTGTTTCTGAATTCAAATGTGAATCCCGGCCAGAGGGTTGTATTCTTTCCGTCCTTTGTTCTGTACCAGCTGACACAACCGCCGTTGTTCCATACAGAATTGCCGAGTCTGGACTGAACTTCTATGTTGAACTCTTCCTGAATTTCCGGTTTGA
>JBPOJG010000217.1:0-28890 GCA_052033835.1 Spirochaetota bacterium | reverse complement strand
GTTTTCCAAGGACGGAAGAAGATACAATATATATGTAAGAGTGAAGGATGAGTTCAGAAAGAATGAATCGGATATTAAAAATCTCTATGTAAGAAACAACAGAGGAGAACTTGTAAAGCTTGCCGATCTTGTAAAGACTGTAAGCAAGACATCTCTTCAGAGCATTACAAGAACTGACAGACAGAGAGCGATTACCATCCGTGCAAATCTCGGTCCGGGAGTTTCTCAGTCAGATGCACTCGGCACTGCATCTGAAATTTCCAAAAAAATTCTTCCTGCAGGATATACTCACGAATTTACCGGTTCTGCAAAAACGATGGGGGAGTCCTTTGACAGTCTTCTGTATGCACTTCTTCTCGGGATCATAGTTGCTTATATGATTCTTGCCAGTCAGTTCGGAAGTTATATCCATCCGATTACTGTTCTCTCAGCTCTTCCGTTCAGTTTTTCCGGAGCCATTGCTGCACTTTACATTACAGGGTATTCTCTGAATGTATTCAGTTTCATTGCACTGATTCTTCTGATGGGACTAGTAAAGAAAAATTCAATTCTGCTTGTGGATTTTACAAATCATCTTCGTCTGCAGGGGATGAGTCCGGAAGAAGCACTGAAAAAAGCATGTCCTATGAGACTTCGTCCGATTCTGATGACTTCCATCTCCACAGTCGCAGCAGCCATTCCGCCTGCACTTTCCGTCGGACCTGGAGGTGAGACACGTATCCCTATGGCGATTGCCATCATCGGGGGGATACTCGTATCGACAGTGCTTACTCTGGTGGTTGTTCCTGCAGGATATCTCATCCTTTCCCGGTTCGAAAGACCGGAAACCGGCATTAAAAACCAGAGGGTTTAGTGAATGGTGAATGGCGAATGGCGAATGGCGAAGAAGGCTAATCCCAGTGTTCCCCGTAGTGAAAAAAAGTGTTAACCACGGGGAAAGGGGGAATAGAGATTGCAGAGGGCTGGTGGTTTCGAGTGGAGTCAGATCGTTATCTGTCAGTTATCTTTTGAGAGTATTGACCGACTATCCGAGATACCTGCGACTATGCGCTGAGGGTAGTAGATCAATCATCTGGAAGTACTCCGACGATACTCCGAGAGTCATTGACCGACCATCTGAGATACCTGCGACCATATGCTGAGAGTAGTAGACCGACCTTTCGAGATACCTCTGACTATGTACTGAGGATAGTTGATTGATCATTCAGAAGTACCTCCAATGATTCTCCGAGAGTCGTTAATCGACTATCTGAGATTCCTCTGACGATGTGCTGAGAGTGGTTGGTTGATCATCTGAGCTTCCTTTGACTATGTGCTGGAAGTAGTCGGTCGATCATCTGGGATTCCTCTGACTATGTTCCGAGTGTAGTTGAGCGATCTTCCAGAAGTACCTCTGACTATGTGCTGAAGGTAGTTGGTCAATCATCTGAGCTTCCCCTGACCTCTTATGCTTCCGTTTTCTTAACCTGCGGTTTGGATCTCCCAGGAAACTTAGTCTTCAGATCATCAAAGACTGGTTTCGCATTCGGTATGTCTGAAGTGCTGGCAGTTTTGACAGTGTGATAGTACAGAAGACCCATTTCATAGAGTTCTGAGCCTGCTTCCATTTGTGTGGCCCTAAGATTTTCCATCAGAGGATTCAGTTTTCTGTAAATCATGGAAAAACAAAAATGTCTGGATTGACATAGATAGGGAATGGAAAAGCAAGCTAATCCCTGTTTCCCCGTGTTCCCCGTGGTGAAAAAAAGGTTGTTAACCACGGGGAAAGGGGAAGTTGCAGATTTTTCACCTCATCCCCTATCCCCTTCTCCATTCCTGACGTCATAGAGAAGGGGATCCGAGGAGGAAATTCTCTGTGGTTCTGTAGGCTTTTATATTAAGTTTGTTCCCTGAGCGGCTTGTTCTGAGCAAGTGATGGAACTGCAGCGAGTTAGCCAGTAAAATAGACACCCGTTTCATTAAATATTGTCATAGTTCTGATTCCTAGTCTCAAATATATCTGAAAAGTATATAGAAGGGTAATATTGTATTTTTTGCCCGAATAGTTAATAATTACTTGACAGTTTTTTGTAATGGTTTATAGTGGCAAAAAGTGGCTTTGGTATACTTGGCCATTTATGAATATACTAAATGTAAAGAGATTTGGAGGGGAATGGGTGAAAATGTTTTTTATGCTGTTTTTGTTTTCTGTTCTTCCTCTTTTCTCTGCTGAAATTGTATTGAAGGACGGTGATCTTTTTCTTGCCGAAATTACTTCAGAGGATGCAGAAGAGATTGGAATTCAATGGAAATCTGAAAATTACCTCATTCCTAAATCTGAAATTGCCAAAATAGATCATCAGTCTGCAGGGAAGGATCAGGTATTTCCCAGTTCGGAAATCCAGCTGATTGACGGTTCCAGGATCAAAGGTGTTGTTTCCTCTGAAACAAAGGATTCCGTTACTGTCAAGACTGCACTTGGATTCATTCAGCTGGAAAAAACCAAAATTAAAAGCACTGAGAGCAGAAAACTTTCTGATGTCAGTCTGGACAGATATAAACTGTATGACCCGGACAAGGCATACACCAATCTCGGATTCAGCGGAATCTATCAGACATTTCCCAGGCTGAATCCTGACAGCAGTCTTTCCGGTGCAGGCGGAGGAGTTTTTTTCATTGAGCCGCAATCTCTGCAGGCGTCAACGGGACAGCCGAGTTCAGTCTCGGTTATGCAGGATTCAGTTTCAGCAGGGTGACTGTCCGGCTGGGATACAGAGGATCTTATATTTTTGAAAAGCATGACGGTCTCCTTCTGAATGGCGGAGAACTGAGCATAGGGTACCGTCTATGAAGCGGATATATTCTTTACTGTCTGTGTGCTTTCTGCTGACAGCCTGTGATGCTTCTCCGATCGGCAGGGCAAAAAAAGAAAGAAATCAAAAACTGATTTCCTACAGTGTGACCAATGTTACACTGAATTCTGCACGGTTTGACTGGATCTGTTCAGATGAGACAGACGGTGTCTTAAGTTACGGAAAAGGCAGACTGGACAATACGACGTTCAGTCTGAAGCCTGCAAAGATTCATTCCATGACATTGTCGGGTCTGGATCAGAATCAGAGCTATCAGTACAAAGTGTTCTGCGGAAAGACTGCAGGTGATCTGACTTATCTCTTACTGAACTCCAGCTTTCAGACTTTGAAGCCTGCTGAATCTGCTGCTCCTCTATTAAGTTCAGCACAGATCAAAAGAGGCATCTGGATACTGGGCGGAACAGACAGTTCCGGCACTCCGATTGCCCAAGTCGATTTTTTTGATCCTGTGGACGGTAAATGGGTTCCCGGTGTGACAAGTGTTCCGACCCCCAGAAGATATGCGGGCATAGTATCTTCCGGAGGAAAAATTTATGTAATGGGAGGGCTGACAGGCACAACGGCAGTGAGCACTGTGGAAGAACTGACCCCAGGCGATACATTTTCATGGAAGACATTGAACTCCATGCCTGTCACTCTGCAGGGTTTTATTGCTGCATCGAATGGATCAGACATTTATGCAATAGGCGGAAGCACCACGAACAATATGCAGATTGGGACGCTTCCTGCATTCAGTGTCTACCGGTTTCAGCCGTTCATCGGAACTGGGGGAACCTGGGCGACAATAACCACTGCATCCGCACTGTATCCCAATATAGATATGTCCGGGTGCATCATTGACGGGACATTTCTCTTCGGAGGAGGACGGTATTATAATGACGGCTCAGCACAGAATTCATTAAACGGGTACGTCATCGGTTCCAATACTACCACAACGATCAGTGAATCAAATTTCACATACCCTGCTCACGGAACAGCCTCCGTCTGTTACAGACCGGTTTCTTCAGATCCCTATCCTTCTGATACAAAGGCTCTTCTGATTTTCGGCGGAAGCACTCTGACTGATCTGAATCAGCCTGCAGCAGCAGTCACGCCGTCCGCACAGTTCAATTATTATCAGCCTCTTGTAAATACAATGACATCCGGCCCTGTGCTTTCTTCTGCACTGTATTATCCTGCGGCAGAGATTTCCTATGATAAACGGAGGCTGTACCTGTTCGGAGGAGCGACAGCAGTCAATGCTCCTTCTTCTTCAGTGTATTCCATACCGATGGCAAACCCTGTTTCAGGCCCCTGGCAGTCGGAAACAAACGCAAACCCCGAACCGGCTATGCCTGTCGCAAGGTTCGGGCATAAGGCAGTAATTTTAAGCAGATGAGTTTAGGGATTTTAGATCTGAGATGGCAAATTTTAGATTTGTTCAGGGAGGATATTTTATGATGAAATATAATTGGAATTCAGTAAAGGAAGCGAATGGAAAAGAAGCGGATAGCGAGTGGCGAACAGCGAATAGAGGAACAGACAGGAGTTGTCATAGTGAGCCTGTCGAACTATGTTCCCTTCGAGAGAGCCTCTGGGAACGGACCCCGTTTGGTGAGTATCTCGACACCGCTCGATATGAACTCCGCCGAACCAAGCTCAGTGAACAAACAGCTCTGTTAAATTACCTATCTTCTCTGTTCACCGCTATTCGCTGCCCGCTATTCGCTTTTTTTTCGCAGTTCTCTGAACTCCGAACCCCAGGCCCCGAACTCCTCCTTTCCCCCGAGGCATAAATCATGAAAAAAATAATCATCTTAATTACAACCGCACTCTTCTCCACCGGTTTCATGTTTCTTTCTGAAGATGCCAGAAAATGGAAAGACAGGCTGTATGACAGGTTTCCTGAAATCGGATTCAAGATAAATCCAAATGTAAGAGGCTTTAAGACAGGGACAGCAGAGGATGTTTTAAATCAGACAAAACAGGCAGCCTCCGCCTGGAGTTATGCCAATACAGGGGCAGCGGCTGCTATTGTCTACAAAGGCAGTTCCCCAAGCCCTGATCCCCGATCCCTGAACCCTTCTTTTCCTCAGATCCCCCTCGATATCTGTTCCAATCCCGACAGAAGCTCAGTTCAAAACCTCGACAATACAGTATATTTTGCCGGGAAAGAAGATGCAGACTGCACTGATGTCAGCTGCGGTTTCGTATGGAGCTGTTCCGACACAAAGGAAGTGATTCATTTTGACGCTGTTGTAAATGATTCGCTTTTTTCGCTGGAAACAGGAAGTCCGTTTTCCAAATCCTTCCGGCTTTCCAATGTGCTCCTGAAACAGCTTGGTGCAGTCGCAGGTCTGTACCACTGTCCTGCAGGAGACGGAAACTGTTCTGCAGGCGATCCTGTTCCTGGATCAGCACTCTTCAAATTTCTTGTGCCGGAAAACTACAGCACATCCATCTCTCAGGATGATAAAAACGGAATGCAGGCACTCTATGGAAGACTGAATGATAATGAAAAAGCGTTATTGAATGTCAGAACTGATTTCCGGAACAGAGTTCCTGTGTTCTGTCAGTTTCCCTGCATATCTCCAGATCTGGATACAAATGACAAGTATAAAACTTCAGCCTCTGAAGCGGCGGCATGGAATGAGTATATCCAAGTAAGATCGGCTGCCGGTCTCGAAACGCAGGCTGAAAAGAGAAATCTGTTTCTTCTGTTTCAGGACTCTTACAGCCTCTCATACCGTCAGACAGGCATCCCGGCAGAAGAGTATATGCTGAACTCAATGGACAACTCTGCATTCTTCCTGTCTGAAATACCCAAGGAGCTTTTTGACTGGTATCTGAAAAATCTGTATGTGGATCTGAAAAACAGGGAAAGGACGGTAACGGACTTCAAGAATGAACTTGATCCGGATTATCTGGAATTCGCCAAACATGAATATATGGCACTGATTCAGATCAGAAGGGAGATGATAGATGAAAGACTTAAAAGATAGATTTCTTCTGTGTATATGCGTTATCATCGTTCTGATTTCATGCGGGAAAGGAAGTTCTGAACCGTCTCTGGGGACAATGATGTGGATGTATTTTGTTGTGTTGGGATGCAATAACCGCTACTACTGTGATGAAAGCCGATACAAGGACTACGGAGGCGTTAAAATTGATCTGAAAGATTTAAACAAATGCGCTATTTTTTTTTCAAGAACAAACAGAAATATATTCAGAACAGATGGAACTGTGGTATCAGAAAACGCAGTAAAGGGAAACATTCCTCTTCAATGCAAAATAGTAAATAATTCTATTATTGAAGACTATATATACTCTTGGTATAAAGCTGATTTGTCTGACAGCAAACGAGGAATATTAGTATTTACTCATTCTTTAGTCAAAAATCAATCAGGTCAGATTGTTAATATGGATTTTTATAATAACTTTGTGCCGGGATACTCTTATTATTGCTGTGCAGACCAAGGAGATACCGAGAAACAGTGCTTTTTAAATAAAATCAATTTTGCAGTATGTGAAAAAATTCAAATTCAATGAGGTGCAGATGAAAAAGCTATTTATAATTTTTTTTGTTTTTGGAGTTGAGAAAAGTGTATTTGCTCAATCGACAATCCACTCCTCCTGTTCTATGCTTCCCTATGGCCCAATGGATATTTCTGGATTTGGAGACAGCAGGGCTTGGGAGATAGAGGTTGCCCCTGTTAAAATTTCTGATAATTACAATCCTTCAACTCAAAAATGGGAAGAAATAAAAATCCAAAACGCTGTTGTCAACGCATTTATGGGAGAGAAAAAAGCGGCCAATATTGGGAACACAATCATCCATCCGAGGGCAATTCCTGTTATGACAACAAGAGCGATTCCCGGAACAAATACAGTAGGCTGGATTAAAAAATTTGCATCCTGTAATCATAATTATTCTGTACCTTCAAAACTGTTCATCAGTCTGGGTGGGAATGATATATCTGCCATCTTGAAAGACAGGCAATCAGTATATGAACAGTATTCTGCGATTAAGCATATGCGAGATATGTCAGATCTTCGGGATCTTTTGGATCTGTATTTTACCAGGAAAATCTCTTCACTAAAAAAAATGAACTTCAACAATATACTGAATGAAGGAAAGAGGGTTATGAATGCCTGGATCAACTGGCAGAAGCAGCTCCTGCTGAATCCTGGAAAAGCAGTATCCATGATCGTGAACAGTACACTGGATCTCATCAAAAACAGGCTGAAGCTGACAAATGCAGATTATACAGGTGCATTGAATTTTGACAGATACTGGCAGTGGAGGACAAACATCCTCCTCGATCAGGTGACTTTGAATATGTATCATATTACAGATGATATTTTAAGGCAGTCTGACAGCCACAAAATACTGATTAACACCATTGCGCCCCCGGCTCCTATTAATATTGGTGCACCGGAGTTTACAAGGAACTATCCTGATACAATCCGTCTTTTTCTGACTCTCAACGGAAAGTATATGACCAATCTTATTCCAATACTGAAACTGAAATACGGCCCTGAGAGAATCGTGCTTGTAGATACTTGGAATAGTTTTTCTGGGAATCTTTTAGGTCAGGGAGGAAGCTACTATGCAGATGGAGTACATTTTACGAATGACGGACTGATTCAATGGGGAAGAATGATGGCAAATGCAATGGTGACAAATGGCTGGTATCCTCCCGGTCCCGGCTATGTTCCAATTCCTGATCCCAAAATATATAATGATGAAGAAGTGAATACTCACCATATTGGTACGATGGTTAAAGGTCTGGAAGACAGTGTTCCCCTGGACAGTGTAATGAATAAAGATCTCACAGTGAATGACAGTGGATTCAAAAAAGACTTTTCTGAATTTGGGATGTCATATTATACTAGGCATTCCTCTCCTGTTCCCTTGAAAGTCCAAGGCGACATTCTCACAAAATACAAATCAGTAGGAGAATCCGACGGGATGCTGGGTGCACCTGTTTCCGATGAACTCTGTTTCGGGCCAGCATCTGCCTGCGGAATCAGGGTTTCTTTCTTTGAAAAGGGAACAATTTTCTGGGATGCTTTGAATACAGATCCCAGAGTCAGTGTGAACGTGCAGTTTCCGAACGATGCCGCACAGTCTGCTGATCCGGACTTTGACAGTTGTGTAAGTTCACCCTGTGATTCCAGATGGTTTGAATTCAACGATTATCAGCTTCAGGCAAAATCAGGCACTGCACCGTATATATGGAATATTGTCAGTGGATCTCTGCCTGACGGAACTGTTCTTTTTGAAAACGGTGCAATTTACAAACCTCCCACAAACAACGGAGGAGGAAGCTGGACTGCAAGGGTCAGACTCACAGACGCAAAGGGAAGATTCAAGGAGAAGGATATTGTGCTCAGGTCGGGGCTGTGAGTTTGAGTTCGGAGTTCAGGGTTCGGAGCAATGGAGGGATGTGTTGTCATGATAAAGTTTTATAGAAAGATGAAAAGTATTTTTGAAGGTTCCAGCAGTTCCCCAAGCCCTGAACTCCAAGCTCCGATCCCTTCTTTTCCCCCGATCCCTTTCTTCGCAATCATCATGATTCTGCATTCCTTTTCCATCCATCCGGATGAGAACAGAGAACAGTATGCCGGAATCAGTAAACTGATTTCAGAAGAGAGATTTTCTGAGGCTGAGTCAAGGCTGAAAAACTTAATGGAACAGAATGGAGATCCTGTTCTGGGACAGATGCAGACAGAACTCTGGATGCAGCAGGGTGATTCTGAATTCAGAAAGAGAAACTTCAGAAAGGCACTGTCCTATTATGAAATATCGGCATCAAAATGGCTCCTGAATCCGCTTCTACAGGACAAGATTCAGAAGACAAAAAAAGAAATGGGAGATTCTGCCTACTCCGGTGCGGACATTGGAAACGGAGGGGCGGTGCATTCGAATTCCGTCAGTTCTGCCGGTCAGGGAATAAATGTTTTTCTCCTGGATAAAAAACTGGCAAAGGAACTGCGGGACAGGATTGCACTTGGTACAGCAAAGGAAAATTCCTCAGTTCAGATCTCGGAAAAACTTCTCTATGCTGTTCTGTTTTCTCTGTTCATTATGATCGGGCTGAATTTGTACATGCTGTATTATATCAGGAAAACAGGGAGGATGTTTTATCATACGAAATAATGTAAGTTCACGGCAGATATACAGTCCTCGAGGTTTCGACAACCTCGAGGACTGAAAAAAAACGATCCAATACCATTTTAAGGAGAATATAATGAATAAAACAATACCTATACTGATTATAATGACTTTCTTCGGAAACTGTTCCGGAGGAAAAAACAAGGTTCCGTTTCTGCCGATTGCGCTTGTCGGACACGGTCCTTCTGCGGATACTCACAATGCCGGAACCGGGGTCACCCAGACTTCCCCTGGTGCGGACGGAGGGCAGCCGACAGGGACAGGCACTCTGCCGGACAACAGCAGTCTTACGGGAGAGACTAATCCTGCAATCGGAACAGGATCGTTTTATCAGATGATCAGCGGATACTTCAATACAGGTATGACTCCTCTGTCCGTGCCTCCAAATGCCTCTCTTTTCAGGATCAAACTTTTTGATGATCCTCCCGTCTATCCGACTGAGAACGGTGTTATTCATTTTGTCGCAGAATATGATTTTATTGAATCTTTCTTTCTGAATGCAGGAGCTGTTCAAAGAGAGATTCCTCCGCTCGACAGACTGGAGTTTAAAGTCAGTTCCATTGAAGCAGGGGATTCATCCGGGAATCTGATTTCCAGACTTCCTGCAGCAAATGAAGAAAGAGTGATATTGGTCAAAGGAAAACATTTTGCCCCTTTTGTCAGATCTCTGATTCTTCCGCCGGGAACATATTCTTATCTGAAAGTGAACCTTATGTCAGTAGGCAGTTTATATTATAAAGAAAATAAATATAAAATAAACTTAGAAAACACTCAGCTTCAGTTTAATGCTCCGTTCACTGTGCAGGCAGGAAAAGTCACCACACTTCATCTGCAGAACAGCAGGGAATATAATGACAGGCTTTCCGGAAACTCAAGGGAATTTATCAGACCGGACTTTGAGGAAAACTATACAGCCGATTTTGCATACAAAGCGCAGACAGTTCAGTACAGCATCAGGCTGGAGCTTGTGCCTGTCGGTGCAGAAATCTCTTCTCCTGTCACAAGGCTGAATCTGCATCTGGCTGGAATTTCTGCACTGGATGCATCCAATTCTGCTTATATACTGAATGATACTCCCACTCTCTTTGAGGTGCTTTCTCTCAGAAACGGTTTTGTGGGACTGGCAGGAAGCAATGAAGTTTCTCAGAATGTCTTTAAACTGATTCAGGTGCAGCTGGGAAGACAGCATTCGATGGAATCAGACGGAGTGCAGAAGCCGATTCTAATGGAGGAAAGATCTCAGAATATTTTCCGTTTCAACGGTCCATTTCAGATGGAAAACGGAAATGTATATGAAACATACCTGCATCTTGACCCGAACAAGTCTGTATTCTATATAAAAGACAAGGGTTATGTATTTGATCCGTATCTTGAAATTGTATCCACTCTGAATGCAAATCCCGATGAGGAGCAGAAAATAGCAGCAGGCCTCGGAAAATTCATGAACCTGATTATATCAGAATCAGAACTGATCCTGAAAGCGAATGTAACATCGGTCACTCCTTTGATCGCCCCGAATTCTGCAGGTCAGAACATCATTTATTCTGATGTGACACTGGACATACAGAATTTCAAAAAAGGAACTCTGCCCGATTCACAGATGACACTCAGGGTTCCAGGAGGTTTCCTTTCTGGACTCAAACTGGAAGTGACTTCCATGCCTAAGTTTCAGTCAGGGGAGACAGTCATTCTTTTTCTGAAAAAATACGGGAACAGATGGGGAGTTGTCAGAGGCCATCTGGGGAAGGTGAAACTGTGAGAAGATATTATATATTCCTATTATCAGTATTTTTAATGATACCGCTGTTTTCTTTTGTAGGCACAGGACAGAAATGGAAAGGAATCAGTCCTGTAATTAAAATCAGTCTGATTCCTAAGCTGAACGGATTCAAATCGACAGTATCCGGTCTTCGAATGACTGAGATCCTTCTTCTCGCTGCAAATGAATGGAACACTAAGACTGGATCGACTGTTTCTTGGATGATAGACAGCGTTCAGACAGAAAAAGACACTGTTGTCAGATACTTTGATCCTGATGCAGTATTGAAAGCATCACAGAGTCTGTCAGTTCCGGTTTGTCAGGCTGCAGGAGAAAACTCAGATAAACTCCCTGTCGTTTTCAGTACAGATTCCTCTCCAAATGCGGACTGTACCTCCGGTTCCTGCACATATATCTGGAGCTGTGAAGGACAGATCGTTTCTGCAGATGTCACCTTGAATAATTGGAATTTCAACTGGAATGAGCTGAGTACGGACGGTGACTCAGTCAATCTGTTTTCTGAAATACTGAAGAATTTCGGTATGACCGCCGGTCTTTCTCACTGCAGAATCGGTGATTCTGAGTCGGAATGCACAAAGGAAAAAGACCCAACTTCAGAAAGCGTGCTCCACAAATTTACTCTCACAGGAATAAAGAACAGCATCAGCACGGATGATGTGAATGGGATACAGTCTATTTACGGAGTATTTGCTCTGCCTTTTCCTTCCTCAGGAAAGTATGCATTGAATTACGAAGAAAGAACAATGCTTCAGAGTCAGAAAAAAATGGAATCAATTATCGGAGTCACAACCCCGGAAGGAAAGAAGAACATGTACAGAAATCTTCAGATGCTGACGACATACAATTCCTATAAAACAAAGAAGGATCTCCGGGAAATGTATGATGAATTCATATCCAAGATGGACAGACAGACTTCCAGTCTGGACATAAAAGGTCTGAAAATACAGAGGATGGTTCTGCTTCTGGGAATATATTCCGCACACAGAACAAAAGAAGATGCTCAGAGAGGATACAATACGATGGATACATCCTTTATCGACTATACTATAGGCAGGCAGCTGTCTCTCTGGCAGAGGACAATAGACGCACTGGGAGAATACAGATGAAAAGTATTATAATTGCATTGTGTTTTATTTTATCCATGAACTGCCTCGGTGATCTGGATCCGTTTCAGACCCGTCAGAAGCAGAGAAAGGCAGAAAAAGAAAGTGTAAAGTCACTGTTCTGGGAAATTATCAGTCTTTCCAGTGAATACAATCTGGAAAAAGGAGAAGTGAAAGACAATAAGGACGGAACAGTCACATTCACATATATTCTGTATGATCGGATTATGTGGGGCGATCAGATCAAGGAAACAAGAATAGTCGTTCTGAGGAGATGTCTGATCGGTCAGATCTACCGCTCAGCAGAAAATGACTGCAAGGGAACAGGAAGTGAAAATAACAGATGGGGTGCTCTCTATCTACAATGGTGCCCAACCAATGACAAATCCTGTGAAAAAAACGGATTCGCTGACCCTGCTGTCAGCCCAGCCGCAAAAGCCTGTGATCAGGATACAACAGCAGGAAAAAAATGGCAGCTGCCGAGCAAGGAGGATAAGATCGGGACTTTTTTATATTCAATTTATAAGACTGTGATTGAAGAATCTTATGTATCGTATTCAGGGTTCTCCGCCTTGGAAATTTGGCTAAGTCCTGCATTCAGTTCGGAAAAAGCATACGTAGCCTGGTCTAGCCAAAATGCTTCTTCACGAAATAAAAATTCTTTAGATATAAGAACTCTATGTGTCTTAAGGAGTTAAGAATGAAAGTTACCTTACTTTTATCACTTTTTATTTCAACTTCCATCGCAAGTTTTCCAGGCGACCAAGACAGCCTATCCTGTGTTGATTCTAACTACGCCTATAGAACCAAATATATAAACCAATACAGAAATAGAGATGCAACGAACGCGAATTGGCTTTGCACACAGTCAGATCCAGCACAAAAAGAAGCCTGTATTGAAAAGAACAAGGCTGATGCAATCGCTGACGTGACCAAGGCAGTCAGAAGCAATTATGACACTTCAAAACACTTCACTAAAATGGGAGACAGTCTTTCTGACTTTGTGGACTTTTACGGAATGGCTGATCCGAGGAAACTGAATATTGAACCCACTGGAGGGAGCCTTGGAGGGATTACTCCTTGGTACATGGACAGCTGGAACGACTACTACAGTATCCCTACAAGAGTCAAACCGTTTAACGGGAACAATTTTGCAGTTGCTGGGGCAAGTACGGTAATGGTGCTGGATTCCCTCGGAATCGTCAGAACAGGAGACAAGGAATACTGGGACATCGGTTCAGACTCCAATACCTGTCTTGCTGTCCGAAGTCCCAGTTATTCATTTGCTGTGAATTACATAGAACCTGTCCCGCCACATCCTGCCGATCCAAGAAGGGGAATCAGTTCTCCGAGAACTGTTCTGATGATCGGAGGCAACGATATATTGCACAATATAGTCGGAGGTGCAACATGGTTCCCATTCTTAAACAAACATCTCACCGATCTTTCCATTGCAAACATCAGCACAATCATTGACTGGCATCTGGAAAATGGAAAACAGATTTATCTGGAAGGAACACTCCCGGTGTTCAGTCACCCGACCTCAGGAGGATACGATGGAGTTATTGTCAACAGATACACTCTCTGCAGACCGGTCACTGATCTTTGCTGGATAAGGATGATATTCCCTGGTATGCACTTTTCTTTCCTGAAATTCGGGCTGGAATTTTGGAGTGGAACAGAAGCATTATGCAGAAAGTCACAGATTTCATCTATGTCCTATGGAATCCAAAAGAAAAGATAGACCCTGTCACTGATTTCGGTCAGCAGATTGCAGATCAGGCAAGCACTCTCTGGGATGCGAAAAAGGAGATAGAATACAACCTGAACGGACCGGTGGAGAGGATGCTGACTTCCTCTGCAAGCATTGCACAGGCCTGTCTGAATGACAGAATTCGGGAGCAGCTTCTGCCGACATATCAGGCATACTATCCTAAGAATGTTTACGGTCAGGTTGTTTATGATTTTTTGAACAGTACTGATCCTATGCAGTTCTGGGTGCCTCAGTATCATCTGTACAGACAGGACGGCATCATTACTGATGCGGCTGGAAAAATCGGAGAGTATTATGAAACGCTTGGCCCTCTGCTTCAGGGACTGAGAATCGGAGGAAAGGATAAATATACAGTGGATCCGATTCACGTAGGGCCGCAGGGATACAAAGCCTGGGGAATGATTACAGGAACTAGGCTCGCAGAAATCGGATGGAATGTTCCTGCAGTCACTTCAGAGATTCCTTTGGAAGTGTCTCTTGAAAAGGCTGACGCCTGGCTGAAAATCAGAAAAAGAGCCATTAAGGAAGGACTCATCGGACAGGAATCATCACCGAAAGGAGAGACTGTCATTGGAAAAACAGGCTCCAATTATATATATAATAAAGGTTACTATAGAAAATACAAAAATGGGTCTGCGATTTTTGTGCATACTAAGAGGAACTCAGGCTTGGCGGGAGGCTCCGGGGATGCATTTTCTGATGCATTCTACCTTCCGAATGCTGCAATTCTGAAAGAATATTTCCGGCTCGGCGGACCTGAGAAAAGCAGATTCGGAATGCCCACCTCTGATGAACTCTGCTGGGGGCCAAGCGGTCTCTGTAATTTCGTCATAACATTTTTTGAAAACGGCTATATGCTGTATGATAAAACTCTTATCACAGGAGGATATTTTACTGACGTGTGTGATCTGTCGTATGCAGGTCTCTCTGATACGGTCAGGAATTCTGATCCGGATTTCAATACCTGTGTTTCCAGCCGGTGTGTGACAAGATGGTTTGCTTTCAACAATCTTCCGCTGACTGCGGATTCAGGCACACCTCCCTTTAAATGGGAGCTCACCGAAGGTTCTCTTCCACCGGGCATGGCTGACCCGAATGATATGGATTTCTGGAAAAACGGAATTCTGAAAAGCGGACCGATCAATGATCCAAACCGGGAGTGGAAGGCAAAGATACGTCTGACTGATGCGAGAGGAAAGAGTGTCACAAAAGAAATCATTTTTTATTCAGGTCTGTAAGGAGGATCATGATGAAATATATATTTATATTTATATGCACCCTGACTTTTATTCCAGGTTGCACGGATCAGGACAGGAAGAACAGGGAAAAGAACAGAAATCAGCTGATTGCACTTTCTGTCATTGCATACAATGAATCGAACAAAATTCAGGCCTGTGTAATTAAAACATCATCTTCGTTTGTCTGTACAGATGAAGTGATCGATTATGCCACAGCCATTGTGCCGGATGTGAAATCCTACTGCGAGCTTTACGGAGGGCTCGGACTTTCCTATCTTCTGACAAAATCCAAATGCCCTGCTCTGGGTTTTTCTGCCGCCATGAAAAACAGTTCCACGAAAGACTTCAGCCAGTATGTATGTTATTATTCTGCTTCAGGAACACCTCAGTGCACAAGTGACGTCACAGGACTGATTAAATAAGCGGAAACAATGAAGACTTTGGGAAACCTTGCAGGACTCACTCACTGTCAGTCAGGTTCTCCGGACTGTCTTCAGAGTGAGGAACCGAAGCCGGACAGTGCTATGTACAGAGTTTCAGATACAGGAAAAAAGGAAACAATCGCTCAGGATGAGGTCAGCGGGATACAGAGTATATATGGAAAATTCAGTCTTCCTTTCCCTGTCTCCGGCACTTATGCATTGACGGACAGTGAAAGAAAAACACTGATCGATCTGATACGGATGGAAGAGACTTTAGGATATGCCACACCGGAGGGAAGAATTGCTCTTGGTGAACAGCTGAAGACAAATATCCGGTACAATAAAATCAAAACAGGAAGAGAACTACGGATTCAGTTTGATGAGGTTCACGGGATGATGAAATCCCAGCTTTCCATGTTTGATGAAAATGCAAAACTGCTTCAGAGAGATCTTCTGATTGCGGGAATCTATACTGCAGTCAGAACAAAGGAAGATGCCTTGAGAGGCTACAATACAATGGATACAGGTTTTATCGATTATACGATAGACAGACATATGGAAACGTTTCGTCTTACAATAGATTCTCTGGGAGGAGTCAGATGAAAATCATATATATATTCATAATTTTAATTTTATCCAATTGTGAAGTATTGGAACCGATTTGGACAGACAAGAATCAGAAGAAAAGAGACAAGGATTTCGGTACTTTGATAATGTGGGCCTCAATTACAGGCGGACCTCAGATCAGGGAAGAAGCTCAAGTGACTGATAATAAAGACGGGACACTGTATTATACCTATATCAAAAGACAGATAAACTGGCCCGGGAATCCGATCTTGGAACAGAAGACAATCCTTGTGCAGAGATGTCTCTTTGGCCAGGTGTACAGACCTGCAGAAAATGACTGCAGGGGCACTGGAACAAAAGCTACAGTCTGGGGTGCATTGAAGTTTCAATGGTGTCCGACTGATGACCAATCCTGTGAAAAGGACGGTGTGGCTGATCCAGCCTTAAGCCCAGCTGCGAAGGCATGTGCAGACTCAACCTTACTTGGCAAGAAATGGGAACTTCCAAGAATACAAACAGATCAATTTAAATCATATTTATACAATCTTGCATCATCTATTAAAGAAGAGTACTCTCCAAATACAAAAATTGTTATTGTTTGGTCAAAAAACTCTTATTCTGAAAGTCAAGCCTATTATATTTCATCATTAGGCAATGAACAAAACTATTCAAAATCTATACTATTTGAGGTAGTATGTAAGGAGTTGCAAGTATGAAAAGCATTTTATTAATTTCTATATTTTTTTTCATATACGATTCCCCTCTCTCAGGATTTCCGGGTGATCAATCAAGTCTTTCATGTATACCTCTTGATGCAGAGAGAACAGAAATACAGAATCAATACAAAAGTGAGGGAACTTCAACAGATGGAAAAACTTCCTATGTATGCCCGTCAGCAGATTTTCCTGATGCAGATGTATGCAAAGAGAACAATAAGAAACTGGCAACGGACAGAGTCAAAAAAATCGTTTTGGACAGACATGACTTAACTAAACATTTCACAATGCTGGGAGACAGTCTTTCCGATTTTGTAGATCTGTACGGAGTTGTGGATCCAAGAAAGGTATACGGGGTTCCAATCGGAGATGTCGCAGGATACTACGACGGGCTTCCATTCTATATGGATAAATGGGATGACTATCTGAGCATTGGAGCAGGACTTCCTGCAGGATACAGACAGGGGTATCAGGTCAGCAATTATGCAAAGTACGGATTTACAACGGCAAGTAATATTTTAAATTTTTAAGGAGAACAAAATAATGAATAAAATACTTGCATCAGCGATACTCGGCATTTTCATTCTCAGCTGCAATGACAGCAGCAAGAAGAAAGACGATGAGAAAAAAAAGGCGGTTCTGCTTCTCGCAGCGGCATCCGCTTCCAGTTCTGCTCCAAAATCCTGTCTCTTCAAAAAGAAAAGCACGATTGGAACAGCAGGATGCATTGACGGCATCAGTGCATCAGCTTCTGCTTTTGTCGGTGATCTTTCTTCTGTATGCAGTCTGGAATCATCAGTTTCCGGCTCGGTGACTAAATTGAATACGAAGAACTGCGCAGGCAACGGTTTTACATCTTCAATGAAAACAGGAGATCAGAATTTTTCTCAGTATGTCTGTGTCTACGACTCAACTGTCGCTTCCGGATATTCTGTCTGCACTGCTGCAATACTGTCACTGTTCTAAAAGCGAAGCGGGATTTCAGATCTGAGATCTGTTTGAGGACGATGTTTTGTCATGATGAAGGGTTGGAGTTCAGAGCGAACAGCGAATGGACAGAAGCGGATAGTGAACAGTGCTGTCATAGTGAGCAAAATGAGTCCGGAGTTCAGGGTTCAGAGCAAGGGAGGAATGTTTTATCATGATAAAGTTTACTAGAAAGATAAAAAGTATTTTTGCAGGTTTGTCTGTCAAGTCCTGAACCCCAAGCCCTGATCCCTTCTTCTCTTCTCTCCGAACCCCAGGCTCCAAGCTCCAAGCTCTTTCTTCAAAGCCCGATCCCCGATCCCCGAAAAGAAAATAATCCGTGCAGCTAAGTAAACGGAACCCCGGATATTTTATGTATATAAAAATTCCACTTTTTCACAGATATAATGATAAATCATTATATGCATTTCCTGGATTCGGGGTGTGCTGTCGGATGGAACATCGAGGAGTATGTCGGAAAGTTCGGAAATTCTGCCTCCGCCTTTTCCGGTCAGACTGATGACTGGGATCTTCAGTTCTTTTGCTTTCCGGGCTGCTGAAAGTACATTTTTGGAGTTGCCGCTTGTTGTGATTGCAAAAAGAACTCCACCTCTTTTCCCGAATGCTTCTACCTGTCTCGAAAAAACGGTTTCATAGTCATAGTCATTTGCCCAGGCGGTGAGGGCAGCACTGTTTGAACTCAGGCAGACGGCTGGAATCGCTCTTCTTTCTTTCAGGAATCGGCCAACAAGTTCTCCTGTAATATGTTCTGCGTCTGAGGCGGATCCTCCGTTTCCGCATACTAAAAGAGGTTTTTCTTCAGAAACTGCCTGTGAGATCAGACTGACTGATTTTTCCACTCTCTCGTGAAGATCCTTGTTTTCCATCAGTTCCTTCAGAAGAAGGGAACTTTTCTGCAACTGTTCGAATAGATTCATATTTTTACAGAAGTATCTTATGAATACAAAATCAAGCCCAAATTTTCAGACTGTTATGAGTAAAGTGTTGCAGATTTTTGAATCGGTTAAAAAATTGACTATGCGCCTCAGTGCGAGATTAAATATCATCATTGGTTCAACTTTAGCTGCATTTTGGATCATCGCAGTGATTGCCGGCATTATTGTCCAAAATTACCATACAAGTGAATTAGTCAAGGATCAGGCAGTGCATACTGCAAATTCGGTCATGAACGGACTGAATCTGCTTATGCTGAACGGACAGATGGACAAAAGCGATTTTCTTCTGAGGCAGAGCAATAAACTCGATGGAATCCGTGATATTTATATCATCCGCTCCAGGTTCGTAAATGAAGTTTTCGGGAAACCGAATACTTATAAGGCTCCCAAGGACGATATCGAAAGAACTGTACTTGAGACTGGAAAAATTTACTCAGAACGACTGAAGACGGATGAGGGTGCTGAGATCCGCATTATTGTTCCTTATATTGCCAAATCCGACAGAATGGGAATCAACTGTCTTTCCTGTCACAAGGTAAATGACGGTCAGGTCATTGGTGCTTTGAATATGGTGATGTCCGTAGAAAAGGAAGAGAATTTCACAAACAGGCTGAAATATATACTTATAGTAATGGCTGTAGCCGGTGTGTTTACTGTAATTGGAGTCGTATACTACACAACGAAAAAGACAGTACAGATTCCGCTCGCAAGACTTGTAGGAGTGCTGGACAAAATTTCAGAAGGTGATCTGACGATGAATCTCGAACCTAAAGGAACAGGTGAGATCATACAGCTTTACAATTCAATGAATGCTACAATCCGTTCTTTCAGAGAAACACTTTCTGAACTCAATCATTCCTCCCGTGAACTGAAGGATTCCAGTTTTTCTCTGAGTGAAACTGCTGATCATATTCTGAGTAATACAAAGGCACAGATGAATTCTGTCGAAAATTCATTCCAGTCTCTGGACAATCTTTCTTTGAGTTCAGACAATGTAGGACATCATTCTGAACTGCAGGCAGAACTTTCCAAGTCTGCATCGCTTCAGATGAATACTCTGTCTTCTTCCATTGAAAAAATATCTGATCATATGATGCTCATCCGAAAAGAGCAGAATCAGTCTGCTGACAACATCAGAGCAAGTCATGAGTCACTTCATTTAGTCAGAGAAAATATGAAACAGATCAATGAGAGTGCAAAAGGCATTTCAGATATTATGAGTGCAATCAATGATATTGCCGATCAGACGCAGCTTCTTTCTCTGAATGCTTCGATTGAAGCGGCGAGGGTGGGCGACCTGGGAAGAGGATTTGCTGTTGTTGCACAGGAGATCAGAAAACTTGCAGAAAGTTCCACTCTTTCTGCAGAAAACGCCAGAAAGCTGATATCCAAAAATTCAGCTACGATCAATAAAGGAACTGATTCGATGAGCGGAATCAGTTTCAGTCTGCAGAATCTGTTTGAAAACATTGAACAGAATACGAAAAGAATCAATGTGATGGCCGAAGAATTTTCACTTCAGACCAAGAGTATTTCAGAATCCAATTCCAGAATTCAGAAGCTCGATGGGCTTTCCCAGGAAATCCGGGACTATGCCAGAAGTCAGGTCGAAGCCAATAACAGAATCAAGGACTCAATTGAAATCATCCGAAATCATTCTGCAGACTTTTTGGAAATTGCAAAGGATCTTCAGGAAAGATCTGAAAGATTCAAATCGGAATCAAAAGAACTCGAAGAAATCATCAGAAAATTCAAATACTGAATTTCTCTTGACTCTATTTTTCATTTCATAAAATTTCCCACATGTACAAAATCAAGATTAGAGGGAAAAATTATCAGTTCAGGAGTCTGAAAACTCTTCTTGCAAAAGCGTCTCCAAAAAGATCCGGAGATGAACTCGCAGGTGTCTCTGCAGATTCAGAAGAGGAAAGAGCAGCTGCACAGACAGTCCTTGCGGATGTTCCTCTGAAAAAATTTCTTACTGAAGAACTGATTCCTTATGAAAAGGATGAGGTCACAAGACTCATCATGGATTCTCATGATAAAAAATCTTTTTCTGCAGTTTCTTCTCTCACTGTGGGAGAATTCAGAGAATGGCTTTTGAATGAACATACAACTGGAAGAGTCATCAGAAAGGCATCGAAAGGGATTACTCCTGAAATGGCAGCGGCTGTCTCCAAGATAATGAGAATCTCCGATCTGATTTCTGTCTCATCCAAGATTGAAGTTGTTACGAGATTCAGAAATACAGTCGGACTGAAAGGAAGACTTTCCGTGCGGCTTCAGCCGAATCACCCTACAGATGATCCGAAGGGAGTCATCGCGAGCACAATAGACGGGCTGATGTACGGATGCGGAGATGCGGTGATCGGAATCAATCCTGCTTCAGACAGTCTAGGAAGAACCGATGAGCTTCTCCGACTTCTAGACGCCGTGAGAGAGACTTATTCCATTCCGACTCAGACCTGTGTCCTATGCCATGTCACGACGTCGGTCGAACTGATCAGAAGAAAATCTCCTTTGGATCTTGTTTTTCAGTCGATAGGAGGAACCGAGGCTACGAATAAAAGTTTCGGCATCAGTCTGAATCTGCTCCGTGAAGCAAATGAAGCCGCGAGAAGTCTGAAGAGGGGTACACTCGGAGACAATGTATTTTATTTTGAAACAGGGCAGGGCAGTTCACTTTCCGCAGAGGCTCATCATGGAGTCGATCAGCAGACCTGTGAGGCAAGGGCCTATGCTGTTGCCCGTGAATTTGATCCGTTTCTAGTAAACACAGTCGTCGGTTTTATCGGCCCCGAATATCTGTATGACGGAAAACAGATCATCCGTGCTGGCCTTGAGGATCATTTCTGCGGAAAACTTCTGGGACTTCCGATGGGATGCGATGTATGTTATACAAATCACGCAGAGGCAGATCAGGATGATATGGATATGCTTCTGACTCTTCTCGGTGCCGCAGGATGCACTTACATTATGGGAATTCCCGGTGCAGACGACATTATGCTGAATTATCAGAGTACATCTTTTCATGATGCTATGTATATACGTCAGACACTTGGACTCAGGCCGGCTCCCGAGTTTGAAGAGTGGCTTCTGCAGATGAATCTCTTTAATGAAAAAGGACAAAGGACAGGAGGAAAGGGAAAACTATGGGGAAAAAAATTTACACATCTTCTCCCGACAGCTGGGAAGATCTGAAAAAATTCACTGATGCGAGAATTGCTCTAGGACACGCAGGAGCTGCCCTTCCTACAAAGGCAAGGCTTGAGTTCCAGCTCGCACACGCGATGGCAAGGGATGCAGTACATGCAAAACTGGATTTCAGTCTTTTGAAGGAGAGACTGAAATTTACAGGTCTTTCGGTTCTCCATCTTCAGACGGAGGCGAGAGACAGACATCTGTATCTCAAAAGACCTGATCTGGGAAGAAGGCTTTCTGTTGAATCTGCTGAAATTCTGAAGAAGGAGTCTTCTTCTCTGAAAAAAGACGTCGATCTCTGCGTCATCGCAGGTGACGGTCTTTCTTCCTTTGCGGTGGAAAGAAATGTTCCCGGATTTTTGAAAGAGTTCCTTTCTTCTGCACCTAAAGAAATTAGATTTGCACCTATCGTTCTGGCAGAAGGAGCAAGAGTGGCACTCTCCGATGAAATAGGAGAAGGTTTCGGAGCCAAAATAGCAGTGATTCTGATCGGAGAACGGCCTGGGCTTTCGAGTCCGGACAGTCTTGGACTGTATTTCACTTATGGACCAAGAGTGGGAAAAAATGATGCAGACAGAAACTGCATTTCCAATATCCGTCCGGAAGGACTCGACTGGAAATCCGCTTCACAGAAGGCTTGGTATCTGATTCTGAAATCTCTGCGTCTTCAACTCTCCGGAGTGAATCTGAAGGATGATATGAGTCTTGAATCCATTGACAGAAAGATGATATGATCTGTATCTTCCAGAAGAAAGATTGTATTAAAATGTATTATAAAATATCTGTTCTTCTATGTGTCGGGATTTTTATTCAATCCTGTCTCAGTCAGATTTTTTACGATGCAGTTCCGTCAGGTGAGGTCTGTCAAACCGACCAGATATTATACAAGGAAGTCGATTGAAAATTGCAAGAAAAAACTCTGGAAAGAGGTTTTTGCTGTTCACAATTATAATCTGGTTCAGTATTCTCAATATCGAAAATGCGGGATTTATCCCAAATACATCAATCCGTTTTCTCTGGCGTCCTTTCACTGTGATCTCGAAGAGACACCTTTTGGAATGTTTTAGTTCACTTTTTTGCAATATTTTTTAATTTCAGAAAAATCAATTCGTGTGTTTTCTATCCTGAATTTCAAAGATCCTGTTTTCGAAGGAACAGTGCAGACAGTATCCAAAACGCCGTTCCATTTCGGGTTTTCCACCTCCCGTCCATACCGGAAAATGCAGGTATCTTCTTTTCCCTTCTTCATTTCATAGGCGGTCGACCCGAATGCATAATAGATTCTGTTCTTTTCTGATCCGCATTCCCTGAAATCAATATCCACAAATTTCGGTTCTTCCTGTGCTCCAATGCCTGCTGAAAGAATCAGAATAGTAAAGATCGGTTTCCTTAAAATGTTCATAATAACTCCTCTTTTTTAGACAATGAAAATCCCTGACTGAGGAAAATTTTTAACAGGAGACAGTCTCAAGTTCTGCTTTACATCAGAAAAGTCCAAGGCAGACTGTAATTATGTATATACTCTCGCTTGCCGGAATGCTCCTGATGTATTTTCTTCCTGTGTTTTTTATTCTGGGAATGATTTTTCCCAGAACTGTCCTTTTTCTGTCCCCGCCTCACAGAAGAAGCAGACTGAGAGTCATTTATCTTTCTCTTCTGATGCTTCTTCTTCTGATGGTGCTGAACTATTTTTCGCAGAATAAAATTCCCTCTTTTGATCTTCTGAAATAACTGTCCTCACATATTCCGAAGAGCTTCAATTTCAGAAATTTCCTTTACGATCGATTCAGTCAGATTGATCGGATTTTTGCCGCTGACGAGAATATTGTCTTCAATTCTCACTCCGATTCCTCTGTACGCAGAAGGGATCGATTCATCATTCGGATCAAAATAGAGACCCGGTTCCACAGTTGTAATCATACCGTTCTGCAGAGGTCTAGGATTCCCGTTTACATAATAACTTCCGGCATCGTGAACATCCATTCCGAGCCAGTGACCTGTCCTGTGCATATAAAACTTTTTATAATTTGCATTCTCTATATTTTCATCCACTGAACCTGACAGTAGTTTCAGAGAGATGAGTCCTGCGGTGAGATTTCGGACTGTTTCCTGATGAATACCCTGCACTGTATTTTCTTCCACTGTCATAGATATCGCTTTTTTCTGAACATCAAGAACCAGTGAATAAATTTCAGACTGAGCTGCTGAGAATTTTTTTCCGACAGGGAATACCCGAGTCACATCTGCAGTATAATAATCGACTTCGGCTCCGCTGTCAACAAGTACAACGTCGTTATCCTTCAGAATGTCTCTGTTTGTATTGTAGTGCAGTACAGTCGCATTTTTTCCTCCGGCCACAATATGACCGTATCCTCCGCCCCAGGCACCTCCCTTCAGATACTCTTCTTCGAGAGCAGCTTCCAGTTCATATTCGGGAATTCCTGGTCTGCAGATTTTCATTATTCTTTCATGACCTTTCTTTGTGATCTGCACGGCCCTTTTCAGGATTTCAATTTCCTCAGGAGCCTTAATCAGACGTCTTTCATGCAGAAATTCAGGAATCTCAATTTTTTTAGGACCGAACTTTCCTTCTCTGAGTTTCCTGTTCAGTGAACTGCAGAGAGTCAGGAGTTCTCTGTCTCTGTCAGCATTCTGTCCGAAAAAATGAAACAGAGTCAGTACATTTGTAAGAATCTCTTCTTTTTTGGCATCCCATTCCGAAAGATCAAAAGATTCATTCAGACCGAGCTTCTCTTTGATCAGATCCTTGCCGAGACGAATGCCTGTCCAGATCTCCTTTTCCTTGTCTTTCGGAAGAGCAAAATGGGCTGACCAGTCTTTTTTCAGAACAAGAATTCCGTCTGCTTCTTCTATTCCCGTATGAAAAAAATAATCCGAGTTCTGACGGAACTTATACTCCACATCACTGTTTCTCATTTTAAAGTCGGATGCAAAAAGCAGAAGGACCTCTGCGTCCTTCAGTGAGGATTGAGTGATCTGTATTCTTTTTCTGAAATCAATGTTCATATTCAGCATTCTCCCTGAGAGTCAAAAAGGTCCTCTTCCGGCCAGTTTTGTATTCCGTTCACAATCTTCCACATAAAAGAATCGACATCGATGATTCCTTTTGCCTTGTCTGCTTCCACTTTCTTATTGAGAGCGGCTGCCCAGGAAAGTCCTTTCGAGGTGTGAACAATGATCGAACTTGTTCCAAGCATGAGTCCCGTATGCCACCAGTTTCCTTCAAATCCGTGTGATGACCATCCTAGGCCGTATCCGGAATTTTCTCCGTTATAAGGAGTGACCATCATTCTGACTGTATCTTCCGAAAGAAGCTCTTCTGAATCAAGTCCTGACATGACCTTCAGAAGGTCGGCCGGACGGATTACCCATCCCCCGTGTGCATCCATTCTTCTGACATTGAATCTGTAGGCAGGAGATGTCTCATCTTCATAATTTACAGCTTCATATCCTCCCTTTTCATCATAACTGTTTCCTGAGATGTAGGCCGAAGCTCCGCAGGGTTCAAAAATGTTTTCAACGCAGAATTCTTCATAGGTTTTTCCGGAAATTTTTTCAATGATTCTCCCAAGAAGACAGTATCCGAAATTGGAATATTCATAAACTTCCCCAGGGACATTCACTAAAGGAAATTCCCTTAATGTATAATTAATTAAATCGTAATGATCAAGTTCCGGCTGAAGAAACATAGGACACTGAGGTTTGTTTCCCCATCCGCCGGAAGTGTGACTCAGAAGATGTCTGACTGATACCTGAAGTGTATTTTCCTCATAAGGACCGAAATCTTCACCGAGAATTCCGTCTTCACCGAAGACAGGACTGTCCAGATCCAGTTCACCTGCTTCATATAATTTCAGCACAGCAATTGCGGTAATCGGTTTGGAGACACTGGCCACTCTGAAAAAATGACCCGTATTTGCAGCTTCTTCATTCTCTCTATCAGCATAACCGTAAGCTCTTGCCAGAACGAGTCTCCCGTTTTTGGCAACCGCAAAACTGACGGCAGGAGCCTTTGAATCGGATAAAAACTGTTCCGAAGTGCTGTCTATATGCAGGAGTTCTTCCTCAGTGAAAAGTTCTCCGCTTCTGTTATGAAGTTCTTCCATTTCTTCTCCTTAAGATTGTCGGGATTTCAAACTTGTCTTTCCTGAATATCGGCATTCTGATACAGAGAATCATTATATGCAGATCCGGGACTCCCTTGCCATATTCCAGATTTCGAGCACGATTTCTAATCGAGCGCAGCAGCGAAGCGGAATCAGTGCTCCGCGAACCCCGCGTCTTTAGCTGAACCCCATTTTTTTATGCTTTTACACAGTCCCTAGTATTCAGAGAGTTTAGTCTGCACATAGGAGCATCATTTTTCTTCCGCCTGACTTTAAAATCATTCTTTTTTTAGACAGACATCTTGACTAAAGAAATGGTTTTGTAAAATAGAACCTATGGCAAATGATTTCAACAAAGTGGTTCTCGTCGGAAGACTGACTAGAGATCCTGAATTCAAAATGGTAGGGAGTTCTTCTCTCGTCAATTTTTCGATTGCAAATGGACGTACCTATGTATCGAACGGAGAAAAAAAAGAAGAAACCAGTTTTATTGACTGCGAAGCCTGGGGAAAACTTGCTGATATTTTCAAAAATTATACAAAGAAGGGAAAACAGGTTCTGATTGAAGGAAGGCTCAAACAGTCAACTTGGGACACACCTGACGGGAAAAAAGCATCCAGGATCAAGGTTCAGGTGGAAAATATGCAGCTTTTGGGAAGCAGGGATGACGGAAAGTCAGGCGGATCAGATTCTGTTGCTTCTGCTCATTCGTACGAGCCTCCCGGCCTCGAACCTGGGATCGATGAGATCGGAGTAGAAGATATTTTCTGATCTTTCCTCCTGGCAGGCAGTCTAATATACAGAAGCTCCAAAATGGAGCAGGAGAGTAAAATGAAGAAAAAAATCCTTGGTCTTGCGGTTGTGATAGCAGTCACTTTCGGTTCAACTTCCATTTCAGCAGAAAACTGTATGAAAGCCTGTGCAAAGTTCCTTTCCTGTACAGAAGAATTGAACAAAAGAAAGGCTACTGATGCAGAGAAGGATAAACTGAACAAAGGCTGTTCGGAATCTTGTAAGAAGTACACAGACAAGATTCTGGAATGTTACGGAAACAGTCTGAAATCAGGCGGAAGCTGTACAACCTATGGTCAGTGTATATACAAATATGGAACAGCAGCAAAGAAAAAATAAGCCTTTCAGTTCAGTATGAAAAAACTGGCTATTGCCTATCGGGCAGATGAAAATCTGCCCAAAAAATCTCTGACCACTACTGAAAAGGGTCTTAAAAGCCGTTAATAAAGCTACAGCATATGAATTTTTGGATTGGGAAATTACCGCATTTAATAAGACTTTTCTTTTTTTCTGTTCTGTTTATTCCTGCGGGAATTTTTGCCGCATCCAAAGTGCCTTCTCAGGAAGAAGTGTACATCTGGGGTGCCATTTTTTTTCTGCTTTCTGTAGGAAGTGTGCTCCTTGTAGTAAACCTCTTTCCAAAAAGCGAAGCCTACAAAAAACAGATGGAACAGCAGGCTAGAGCTGTAAAAACAGCCAAAGTTCCAGTAAAAGAAACTCCTAAAAACGAAGAAAAGCCGAAAGAGACATCTCCTGCCACAACGATGGTGACAGCGGAAGTCCCTACAATCAAAACACAGGTATTGCCAGTCACTGAGCCGAGCATCAAAACGGAGGTACTTCTCAGCAGACCTGATATTTCTTTAGAAACCACAAAAGAGGAACAGAAACTTCCTCCGGCAGAAACTGAGAAAAAAGAAACTGCAGTTCAGGAAAATATTTCAGCCCCGAAAGAGGCTGTGCCTTTAAATAATGAATCCCTCTTCAAGACCAAAAATCCAGAGATGGACAATATGTGCAGAGAGTTTTTGAATAAACTTGGAACTCTTCTTCCGTACAAATCGCTTTCCATCTATTTCATCAAGGCTGATCAGTTCACTAGGTTTTTGGAAAAGAAGACTGACGGTTTTGTACACTATGATCCGATTGCAGAAAGAAATGACATTACTGCCGATGTGGCAAAATTTCTGAAAAACAAGCTGGGGGCGTTCTCCTCCACACAGTCGGATGCGATTCTTCCTCTGGTGAGTGCTGACCGTCTCTACGGTGCAGTCAAAATTCAGTTTTCAGAGGCAAAGAAAAATCTGGATATCAATCCTGCCTGGGCTGAAGTCAAGGCATTTGCAAAGTTTATTGGACAGTCCATTTCTTCCACTCAGACGCCGGTAATAGGAAGCGATACTGCCATTTATTCACTGGATCATTTTCATAATATACTGAATTACAGAACGAATCTGAATATTCCTCAGAATCTGACACTCATCAGAGTTGTTCAGTCGAGTGACAAACCGAAGGCAGTGAACGGGATTGCAGCCCAGCTGAAAGAAGTTTTAGGAAAAAAGCCGGAAGTATACAAAATCGCTGAAGATACAATTGCAGTTTTTCTGAATATTGAATCCCGTGAAAAATTGAGCAAATCTCTGGGAGAAATCTTAGGTGCTCTCAGAAAAACTTTGAAAATAGATATCAATGTCGGTTCTGCTGATTACAGTTCTTTTTATAAGTCCCCCGATAAATGGTATGAGAAGTCAGTGCAGGCTCTGAATGAATCTGTAGTGTCCGGACCGAATAAATACAAACTGTATATAGAAAAAACTTGAGTCTTGCTGAAATCAGGAGGGGTTTTCCCTTCCTTCTAAGATTTACTGTCCCTAGTCTTTCTTCAGGTCAGACTGTAAATACAGAATTTCTGCAGTCAAAGAAGGACCAGGCAAAAAGATACAGAACCAAGGTTTACACCTGTTCTAAATCGAGGAAGGCAGTTCTTCTTTTCCATGGAATGGGAGTTCTAGGAATAGATGACCCTCGTCTCATTGAACTTGCATCGAATCTATGCATGTCCGGGTTTACAGTCTTTACTCCGGAACTCGAAGACGTGAAAAATCTGACAATTCGCACAGAACCGGTAGCGACAATCAGAGATATTGTTTTATCCTTGGATTAATTTCAGTAAAAGTATCCTTTTGAAGAGGGCTTGGGTTTCTTTTCTGTGAGTTTTGGGGCGGGGCTTGGCCTTATT
>JBPOJG010000091.1:0-13650 GCA_052033835.1 Spirochaetota bacterium | reverse complement strand
TCAGATTGGAAATTGCTTCCACCTGTTTCGATACGATCATTTCGAGTTTTTCGATTACGAGAAGAGTTGCTGCAAGACTTGCATCACCATTTGAAGCTGCGATGATCTGTTTGTATCCTTCTGCCTTAGACTCGAGAAGAAGTCTTAAGCCTTCTGCTTCCGCCTTGAATTTTGAAAGCACACCGTCTGCAGTTCCCTGCGCAATCCTTCTTGTTTTTTCTGCCTCAGCTTCTGCATCCACTTCGATTCTTTTCTTTTCAACTTCCTGCTGAGCAAGAACAGTCTTTTCAAGTTTCGCGAGTTCTGCTGCTTTTTCTGCTTTCAGAATTTCTGTCTGTGCATTTGCCTTGGCCACTTCACCGATTCTCAATGCTTCAGATTCTTTCTTGGCCAGTTCTGCATTGGACTCCGCTACCTTTGCCTTGGACTTGTTTTCTCCGTCCACTGCAACAGCGTTGGTCTCTGCGATTGCAATTCTCTTTTTCTGCTCTGCAATCTTTTCCCCTTCGACCGCCTTGAATTCAAATTCGGATATGCTGATCCTTTTGTTTGCTTCTGCTTCTTTTTTTCCTTTCTCAGTTTCTGCCAGTTGAATGGAAATATTGATCTCTTTGTTTTTGACTGCCTCTGCCTGTTTGGATGCTCCGAGTGCTTCAAGTTCAGCGATGCGGATAATCTTGTCCACTTCTGCTTCTTTCTGACCTTTCAGCGATTCAGTTGTCTCTTTGGCAACTTCAACGTCTCTTTCACGGACCGCTTTTGCCTGCCCGGTTGCTCCGAATTTTTCCTGATTGGAAACTTCAATCTTTGCCTGATTGATTGCCTCGGCCGCTGCCTTCTTTCCGATCGCCTCAATATAACCTGATTCATCAGTAAGATCTTTTATATTAACGTTGATTAGTGTCAGTCCCAGTTTATTCAGTTCAGTTGTGACGTTTTCATTGATCTGTGCGAGAAATTTCTCACGGTTCTGATTGATTTCTTCAATGTCGAGAGTGGCAATCACAAGACGAAGCTGTCCTAGAATGATGTCTTCTGCCTGTGTCTTGATCTGAGCCTCAGTCAGTCCCAAAAGCCTTTCTGCTGCATTGCCCATCAGATTTTCATCGGTGGATATCCCGACAGTGAATGTGCTTGGAGTATTGATCCTGATGTTCTGCTTGGACAGTGCCCCTGTCAGATTGATTTCAATGGTCATCGGCTCGAGTTTCAGAAACTGTGAGTCCTGGATCAGAGGCCAGACGAATGCACCGCCTCCGTGAATACAGAGTGCACTCTTATTCTTTCCTACTTTTCCGTAGATGACAAGAATTTTGTTCGAAGGACATCTTCTATACCTGTTTACAATAAAATACGTTACGGAACCGATAATGAGCAATGGGATGCTGATCAGAGCAATATACATGTGATCTCCTGTTGTCTGCCGGAGGAATTATTCTCCGGCAAAATGCTTTTTAACAATCAGAACATCATTGTCAATGCCTGTCACTATGATTTTTTCGAAGGATTCAATCTTTTCTCCGTTTTCGGAAACCGCTTTTCTGTTTTTCATGCTTCCGAAGAAAGAAACCTGCACTTCACCGGTTCCATTTTCAGGAATCGTCAGATATACAATCCCTGTTTTTCCGACAGCTTCTTCGAGTTTAAATTCATTGATCTGATTCAGTCCTTTCATTTTGTATATAAGAAACATCTCAAATGCGGCCAGCAGAAGCCCTGCAGAAGCTGCGGCAAGGCCGTTCTGTACAGAATCCCATCCTGTCTTCTGAGTCAGAATATATCCCATCCATCCTGTTCCGGCAACATAAACGGACACCGTCTGAAGAGAAATTACGCTGAAGTCGGATGCTGAGCTGTCAAAGTCTCCCGAATGGTGGTCTGTTCCGAGGATGTTCAGCATCAGTTTTGCCGCTAGAATGATAATTCCAAAAATGCCTGAGTAAAGATAAACTGTTTCTAGGTTCATATTGCAATGTTCATGATTGTTTATCTGATGTAAAATACTATTCCTAGACCGAATGCTGATCCGGTGTACAGCTTACACAGATCAATTGATTCCGCATTCAGTTCACATTTTCCGGCTTACACTGCTCAGACCTGGAGCTCAAGTGGAGAAGTTTTTTCATTTTCTGGAATATAAAAGCGGAACCCCTTCATATTTTTTTTAAAAAATGCTTGACGATAATCGTATATCGTATATATACGATTATATATGGCTCAGAATAAAAAGGCTGAATTCAAAAAAGACTCACAGTCGCTTTCCGATTTTGCGAAAGTGCTCTCTCATCCTGCGAGGCTCGAGATCCTTCTGGAAATTGCAAAAAAGGAATCCTGCATCTGCGGCGAAATTGTGGAAGTTCTTCCTCTCGCACAGTCCACAGTTTCACAGCATCTGAAGGAACTGAAGTCGGCTGGGCTGATTTCAGGAGAAGTGGAAGGAACTAAATCCTGCTACTGCGTGAATTTTGAAGAACTTGGAAAGAACCTGAAAAAATGGGAACGTTTTTTTGAAAAACTGAATGAATACAATAAAAAAGGAGACTGCTGCTGATGGAAACTCTCACAGACGGAAACAGTAAAAAAGAAATGGTAAAGGAAAAATATGCTCAGATCGCTCTTCAGGACAGATCGGAGAACGCTTCTTCCTGCTGCGGTGCAGGAGGCTGTTCGACAGATGCATATACAATTTTTAATGAAGATTATACCGGACTGAAAGGATACAATCCGGATGCGGATCTGGCTCTAGGATGCGGAATTCCTGTGAAGTATGCAGGCATTCAGGAAGGAGATACAGTTGTGGATCTGGGCTCCGGTGCAGGAAATGATGTGTTTGTTGCAAGATCATTTGTCGGAGACGACGGAAGAGTCATAGGAATCGACATGACTGAGGTTATGATTGAAAAGGCCAAAAAAAATAATGAAAAATTAGGTTATTCTAATGTGGAATTCCGCCTGGGAGACATTGAAAAAATGCCTGTGGGTCCGAACAGAGCGGATGTCGTGGTGAGCAACTGTGTTCTGAATCTGGTTCCGGACAAGGAGAAGGCTTTTTCTGAGATTCACAGGGTGCTCAAGCCCGGAGGACATTTCTGCATTTCGGATATTGTGATGTCAGGCATTCTTCCTGAAAAGATTCAGAATGCAGCAGAGATGTATGCCGGATGCATTTCCGGTGCAATGCAGAAAAAGGACTATCTTGCTGTCATTCATTCTGCAGGCTTTCAGAATGTAAGCATCAGAACTGAAAAAGAAATTAAGGTTCCGGATGATATACTCCTGAATTATCTAAGTGCTGATGAACTGAAGAATCTGAAAGAGAGCGGTGTAAAGATCGAGAGCATTACTGTGACGGCAGAAAAGGCAAAATCGGAATGCTGTTCTTCCTCAGGATGCTGCTGAATTAAAAATGGACCTTACCTTCGGCACCTGATTCCAGGATTGCGTGCCGGTATGGTTCGGCACGCTTACTATGTAAATCCTCCCTGTTATTTTTGATTTCTGATAGACCAAACAGCGGAACGTTTTTCTTTCATTCACCACCTTACGCAAATAGGGCGTTTTGGGAGTGCGGCATTTCTTGAGGCTTCGAAAAATTGGAAGCCGCTGCCCCAAACCTCGTTTTTACTGACTCATTAGATTTCCCTGGTGCACTGATAAAAATATAGGCTATAGAAAGCATATCCTGTTTGCGTAAGGTGACTTATCATTTTGAATCATTTCTACAGCCCGCTCTCCCGAATTCATATGCAGTACTTTGAAATGATTCTTCTTCAGCATTCGTATGCCGACCATTGCAAGAATCATTGAATCTTCCACTAAAAGGATTGTTTTCATCAGCTCAAAGAATCCTGCGAGAAAAAAGCAGAAGCGGTTCCAAAAAACTTTTCCTGCAGCTTTATATCAGAAATAGTCTTTCCTTTTTTAAAAAATAGAAACATCATTATAAAATCATAGCCCAGTCCTGAAAATAATTTTACCGGATACAGAAACAGCTTTATCAAAAACCAGGGGATAATCGTGATTGACAGTTTTTTTCCTATGATTTCGCCTATCGTATCTTTCAGTTGCTCCCTGATTGGCGGTTTTCTGGACATTGCTCGAATAGAAATATTCGGTTTAGTCGACAGATCTGCCAAAATTTTTCTTCAAGGTTCAGTTTTGCAGGCAAAAGAATTGAGTATTTCTCTCGGATGGGAGATCAGCAGACTGTCGCATCAGATTACCAGAATGGAAAAATCCGGATTGGTAAAACGGGAAATATACAAAGAAGATTCAAGAAGCTGCCGGATTAAGATTATAATGCATGGAAAAAAATCATCAAGAAAGCCTTTCCGATACAGGAACTGGAAGTGAAACATTGTTTTGGAGATGTTTTAAACGAGAATCAGTTAAATTCATTAATCGAAATATCAGATATAATATGCAGGCATTTAATATAAGAGCATGGAGAATAATTATAATTAGCCGCTTCAATTCTTTCTGATATGACGGCTCTCAATCCTGTCAATTGAATAAATGGGATGAGCGCATCATATATTCTAGTATGGACTGTATATTTTTTTACTTATCTTTCTGCTTGTGAGCGCCTAAATTTGAAACTGATCCTGCCGATCAAAAATTAAATACTTGTTTACAAAGATTCAGGCTGAAAAATTCTATTCGTGGCGACAATGAATGCAAGAAATTATTAAGAAAGAAATACGCAGTTTAAATGTGCGAATGGAATTTGTGAATTATATAGGCGGAGTTCCCCTTGCCGTATTTTTTTTGGTTTTATCCCAAAAAATGTATTACGAAAAATTTTATTACATTGCTGTCAGTTTTTTTGCGGCCATTTCTGTTACTTTAATCATTTTCCCCTTCTCTCGAGCAAAAATTTTTCGGAAACTGTTTGATCCGGTTATAGAAAGTAAAAATGAATTGCAGCGAAGTGCATCCAAAGAACAGCTTCTTCGATTTCCTGCGTATTGCGGAATATTGGTTCAAGCACAATGGATTCTGGGTGCCATTACAACTTCAACGGTCTATTATTCCTTTGTTCCTGTAAGCTTCTATGGCATAATGACTTTCGTACTGCTGATTGTATTTCTTGCGCCTGTCGTTTATATGATTCATTCAACGCAGGCAGACTTGTTTTTAGCCCGCATACTGACGCTCCCGGCTATTCGTGATATACCAGTCAATACCAAAAATATTCGAGCCATCAGTATTTTTGAACGGGTAAGCATTGCCAGCTTTTCGATTCTTTTTCTTCCAGTCGGCGCATTGATCGCAATGTATTTCTTTGGAAGTTTAACAGACCCGGATGATCCATTTCGTGATTATTTAGTAGGACTTATAGGATTTCAGTCCCTTGCACTCAGCTATATCTGCTCAAATTTACTTGCAAAAATTTTAAGTAAGAATACAGAAAATGTAAAGGAAGCATTGTCGGAGTTGAAAAACGGGAATTTATCTTATAAAATGGCTTTAGTTGACAGCAATGAATTAGGTTTTCTTTTAGCACTCAACTTCAATGAGCTGAGAGATAAAATTCTGGATGTAGTTACAAATCTTAAAACAACATCAAATAAATTAAATTCTCTTTCCTTAACATTAGAAAATAATGCTTCGCAAGTAACCAAGGAGGCAGAAAATCAATCTAGTTTTCTCGAAGAGCTTTCTGCCAGTATGGTAGAGTTTCAATCTTCGATTGCTCAAACGGAAGAAAATACTGAAGTCCAAAAGGGATTGACGGAAGTTTGCTCATCTGCTTTGCTTGATTTAGATAAAGAGATGCAAAGCAGCCTTGCTCAGGCAGGAAAATCAGCTGAGCTGTCCTTGCAGGCAAATAAGATTGCGGAAGTCGGTGCCGGTATTGGTTTAAGCACCAAGAATGCGATATCAGAAATTCAAACAGAATCAAAGGCTATCATAGATTACGCGCAGCTGATATCCGAAATTTCTGATCAAGTCGGCCTACTCTCATTAAACGCTTCTATTGAATCGGCACGTGCTGGAGAATCAGGAAAAGGATTTCAAGTTGTGGCTCGAGAAATTTCTAAACTTGGTGAACACACAAACGAGAATTCAGAAATGATTTCGAAAAAACTTAAATTGTTAAGCCAAAAAATAAAAAGTGGATATGAGCAGATTCAAGAAGTATCTGAACAATTTAGAGAAATTCAAAGTGCTGCTGTAAAATCAGACGAATCCACAAAACAAATATCTGAGAATTTAAAGCGACAATCTAAAATTCAAGGAACCGTAAATGTTTTTATTTCACAGCTGAAAGACCAAGCCTTATCAATTCGAGAATCCGCGAAGGAACAAAGAGTAACGATAGAAGAATCAAATGAAGGGCTTGAAAAGTTATCTGGCGGTTCTGAACAGCTCGCCGTCTCAGCTCGGAGTTTAAGGAATGTATCGATAGAATTAAAAGAAGACGCAGCTATCCTCTTGAAACAAATTGAATTTTTTAAAGTAGATTGAGATAAAGAAAAAATGATGGGATTTCAGTCCATTATTCGCACTAAGTTTATGAAGAATCGGAATACAAGTCTGTGAAATATAATTTAGATGAGAAAGTTGTAATCCTGTGTTTGTTATGCCTTTTTTGCAGGAAGCCACAAAGGTCCTATTGCGACTAGCAAAACCAAAATATTGATAAAAGCATTTGAAGTGTTACCGGATGCAATAGAACCAGCACTGTCTAAAAAGAACCAGGATAAAACACCGAACAATACTGTTTTACGCACCTCCTCCGGTGCTTTGTCGTAAACCCAGGCAGACAATAACCAAATCGTAACACCCCATCCAAGAAGAAATCCACCGGTAAGGGCGGATAAAAATCGAGTGTCAGGTGACGCATACGTTGTCAAACCATCTATCGGCCAACTCAATAGATCAAGTGTCAGACGTGCAGGTTCCAGGGTGGATTCCATTGTGCCAAAGAAGAATATCGGTCCAAAAGAACCAACCACAAAGGCTGTAACTTTCAGCCAGAACTTATGAAACTCGAATGACATGATTTCAGTTTTATTGTTTTGTATAGACTCGTTCATAACTTTATACCTAATTACCCTTGGTCTTATTAGATTTACTAAACAATAAATACAATAGCGGCCCAAACGAACCTGCTGCCAATGTAATGATTATCCATGGCCAGGGGTTGCGATTCGCTGCCTCTGCATCACGCCACATCCATACCATGAAAATACTGAGTGCTATGACTAAATCTACCCATACCTGTATCCCGCCGAAGTTTTTGAATTGATGCTCGAAAATTCCCAGAACACCGTTCTGCCAGACTGCCAGTGCAGTCAAGACAGAAAACAAAACCGTTACTGCCAGTAATATCATTTTGATGAGTCGACTGTCAGTTTCGATGTTCATCCCATTTTTCTCAGTTGAATTTGTTTCCATTGTTTTTCTCCTTTTTGATTGCTTTTTTTTGTGCCGGGTACTCTTTCATAAAGCCGTAAATCAATTCCGTGAATGCTCTGTTCGTTTCATAAATTCTGTCAGTGTCTTTTGTCGCGAGCCAATCAAGCATCAACCCCCGATAGAAGGAAAGGATCATGGTCGCATAAATTTTGGATTTCTTTCCATATTTTGGAGAAATCATACTTTCGATTTCAGTGATCCAATTTTGCAGAACTTCATTAAAAAATATTTTATAACTATCTGTATCTCTTAATGCTCTTGTGTATAACTCTAAAAACAGCAGTAAAGGCTTTTTGTTCTCATCAAAATATACTGACTGAATAAAAATCTGCGAAACTTCTACAAAGGTTTTATCCGGATTCTCCCGGAAGAGTTCATTTAAGGTGCTTTTATGTTTTGTGCTCAAATGAATGAAGACTGAGTGTATCAGGTTATCAAATGATTCAAAGTAATAGATAAGCATGCGAGCACTGGTATTAATTTCCTTTGCAATATCTCTCAGGCTGAGATTGTTTAAGCCTTTTTTGGACAGAGCGAAGATAATTTGATTTAGAATTTCTTCTCTGGCTGTCTGGTCAGGTTTCCGGCTCATAAGAATCATGTAACAAGTGTTACATTTATTGTCAACAGGTTTTTTAAAAAAATTGTTTACAATTGTTTTTGCAGCTGATCGGCCGTGTTTTTTTTAATGGCATCCCTTTGCTATTGCAAAAGTATAGCAAATTGGAAAATTCATTCCTTCATTCAGATATTGATGAAGCCCACGGGACTGTGTAAAAGCTCAATTTTTATGCTTTTACATAACGCACCATAAGGAAACCTGCAAATAACTGGTCACTGGTTCAACCAATGGCATTGGAAAAGAGACAGCAAAGGGTCTCTTAAAAAGAGGGGTCAGAACAATCCTCACCGGACGCGATCAGGCAAAATTGGATGCGCTTCATTTCTAGGACGTCATTGAAGAATATTATATAATTATTCGTATCTCTCAATCCTGACCCACAAGACTCAGTTTCAGCATTGCTTTGGAGAAATCAGAAAAGAAAAGATCCCTGTCAAATGCATAACGAGTCACCCATTTCCTGCTCTCGGGGTTTTTCAGAAGCATATAGTCTGTGGGCAGAAATCCGTATTCCGTTTCTTCATTTTCGGAAAGAAGAAGATTTTTGAAATAGTCAGTATCAAATACAAAAGGATTGTCGGTGAATGAACGTCCATTCGATTTTCCTAATGTATGCGCGCCCGAAAGAACTGTCATTTCCTGCACTGAAAAATTCATAATCCTGAACATATTCACCAGATTTTCATATGAGGTTTTACTGTCAGGAGGAAGAGAAAGTCCGTCGCAGTATTCTGCTTCCTTTCTGCCGTATCTGGATGGAAGTTCCGGTCCCTCGCATTTCTGAAGAGAGGCAGAACAGGCCGCATACAGAAGGTCTGGAAGACTGATCTGCATTTTTCTTTCAGATTCAAATGTCTTCTTATGTTTGAGAAGATTTTCAGCAGTTTTTTTCAGCGGCTCGTGTTCGGGAAGAGAGAGTGCCTTTGAATCGAATATGTATCCCTTGAATCCGCCTTTTCCTGTCTGGTGATTGAACGTGGCCGCATCATGAAATGCCATTCTGAAAAGAGATGGAGCATCCAGAGGTGAAATTCGTTCATAGATGAATTCGGAAAAAAGGGCGCACACATTGGAACTGTTCTGTTTTCTGATGCCTTTGACACCGTAAAGAATATGAGTTCCTTCTTTGCCTTTCAGTTCTGCTTCATAATTTCCATAAATCTTAATATCATTTTTCATGATATTATATACTGAATCGGATATGAGTATCGGGACTCCTGCCTGTTTGGTATAGGACTCAATCCTGCTCGCAAAATTGACCGAATCTCCGATCGCGGTAAACTGTCTCTTGGAAGAATGTCCTATTTCACCGACAATCAGATTTCCATAATGAATTCCTATCCCAATCTGAAATTTTGTATCAAAGTTTTTTTTAAGATACAAATTCAGATCATTCAGACTGTTGACCATTGAAACCGCAGTCTTCACTGCCGCAGATGCAGCTCCATAAGGAGTCTCTCCGTTCAGTCCGAAAAGAACCATCATCCCGTCGCCGATGTATTTGTCTATGAAGCCTCTGTTTGCTCTGACAGAGTCTCCCATTCTTGCAAAATATCTGTTGAGGATATGCACTGCATCATAGGGAAGAGCTTTTTCGGAAAATGAAGTATATCCTCGGATATCCGAAAAGAGTACTGCAAGTTTTGCTTCTCTTCCGCTTGTCTCTCCGTGTTCTGCAACCGCAGACTGCATATCCTCAGTATCCTTGACCAGTCTTCTGATTTTCAGATCAGCACTTGGAAACGTCTGACATGCCAATCTGATTTCATCTTCGAAACCTTTTGTCTTTGCCAGTTTCTGTTCTCTTTCATTTCTTTCAGGAAGATTTTCGAGACCTTTCAATACAGCAATCCTGCATGTGGAACATCTGGCATTGCCCCCGCAGGCATGGAAATGGGGGATTTCATTGTCCAGCGAAATCTGCAGAATCGACTTGCCTGCTTCTGCTTCTACGGTCTTGTCATTTTCAAATTCGATTCTTATCATTTCCCGGTAAACCTGATTTTATAAATATAACCCTTGTTTCCCACTCCTACGTCCTTCTGTCCAAGAATATAGACATCACCGGCAGAATCCTGTGCAAAACTGTTGATGTGCTTGAATGCGGACGAGGGATTTTTCTGTTCCAGAGTTTCATTTTCCCAGGAATTTCCGTTTTTTCGGAGAGAATATATTTTACCGATCCAGTCTCCAAAAATATACCATCCATACTGTCTGGACTTTTTATCTGCTCTGTAAACATATCCTCCGATGACTGAGATTCCTTTTTCGCGGCTGTATTCGTGAATGGGAGGAGTAAGTCCTGCGTCCGAGCAGTTTTTCTCAAAGCAGTGATTTCCTTCCTTGATCCTCCATCCGTAATTTGCTCCTTTCGCAAGAATGTCAATTTCCTCGAATTTATCCTGACCGACGTCGCCGATGAAAATTTCTCCAGTAACCCTGTCCATACTGACCTTCCATGGATTTCTGAGTCCGTATGCATAGATCTCTGTCTTTTTTCCCTGAAGGACAGGATTACTGTCAGGAATTGAATATGGATTTCCTTTGTTCACGTCTATTCTCAGAACTTTTCCAAGAAGATTTGAAAGATCCTGAGAATTGCCGATTTTGCCGTGTCTGTCTCCTGCACCACCTCCGTCGCCGGTTCCTATATACAGAAATTCGTCTTTTCCGAAAAGAAGACTTCCGCCGTTGTGATTGGACTCCGGCTGTTCTATTTCCATAATGATTTTTTCAGTATTCAATATTTCAGAACCGGAGTTTTTCATAGTAAATTCAGATATCCTGGATTTGTGCTCTGAACCTTTTTTGTCGGATGATGTACTGTAATAAAGGTAAAACTTTTTATTTTTTAAGTAATCGGGGTGAAAACTGATTCCCAGAAGTCCTTTTTCTGAATAAGAAGAGACTGACTTGGAGAGTTTTTCTGAAATGGAAAAAACCGGTTCCTTTCGGAGAATCTTATTCTTCAGCAGTCTTATATTTCCTGTCTGTTCTATAATATACATTTCATCGGAGATTCCGGGAGGCACGGCTGCTCCCACAGGAGAAACTAAATCATTCGAGATTTCTTCTAGAACAATTTCTTCAGCCCTGAGGCTGCTGACCGTCATTGCGGAAAAAAGAATCAGTGCATTGATAGAGAATATTTTTAAAACAGATGCATTCATAGAGAGTATTTACTGCCCGATGTCGGCAGCGTCAAGAATTATTCTTGCAGTCTTTTTCACCTCAATTACATTTGCAGAATCCAAATTCTGTAAGGGGACCGAAATGAGTTTCTTAAAAATTAAAATTTCTATTGAAGGTGATGATCTGAATATATCTGCAGAGTCAGATGAAGATTTTGAAAAAGAATTTACTGTGAGCGGGAAAAGAAAGGACATAGTTTCCCGATTCAATTCCATTTACGATATCATTGAAAACAAAAAGAAAGATGAATATGATTCTCTGAAAGAAGACGTAAAGTATCTGAGTGGACTTTTTGTTGAACCGATGGAAGAGGAGATCGCCGGTGCAGATAAAATCAGATTCATTATTGATTATAAGCTTGCAAAATGTGCGTTCGATCTTCTGGAGGCTGACGGCAAACCGATCTGGCTCAACAGTGAGGTCAGTTATATGGTGGGAGAAGGTGATCCAGAAAAAGAGCCCGAACTTAAACTGAAGACTCTTTTTTCCATTTCAGATGTGACTGCTGATCCGGAAAGAGCCTGCCAGACTGCTTCTGAAATGTTCGATGAGGCAGAATATTATGATATGCCCAAGTCCAAAATCAAAATGCTCGAAGAACTTGAAAAGGATGTCATCCTCATCAGTGCCCATGGCGAACTGGAAGACGATCTGAGCGGTGAGATAGGAATTAATGATGAATCCATTACATCTGATGAGATGGAAAATGTGAGTGCAAAACTTGTGTACTTTGATTCCTGTCAGCAGGGAGTCAATACAGATTTCCTCGAAGCATTTCAGGAAGAAGGAACTGCACAGTATTATACTTCTCCGATCACAAGCAATGATGCCGGGGATTCATCCACAAAAACAATGGGCTGGTTCTTTGAAGATGTTCTGAAAAGCGGAAACCCAGTTTCAGCAATGGCCAATACCAGAAAAAAACTCTTTAAGTTTTATACGGACAAAAAACTTCATGAACTCGTAGTGCTGAATAAATCCTTTATTTTTCGTATGTATGAGTTTGCATCAGAGGATGATTGAGGACACCTGTCTGCGGTTGGTGAGCAGCGGCTTCCCTGCTTGCGGAGCCGAACCAATGAAGTCTCGAGCGTTCCCTTTCTCTGCTCAGGGAACGCTTCCAAATTCAGTAAGTAATTTTATTTACTGAGTTTCAGTGCAGTTGCTTCAAAATAACGAGTTTTGATCCCTCCCTCAGGAACCGCTCCCTGCTTGGGATTCACCGATTTCACTGTTCCGGGTTTGCTCTCAATGTTCAAATTGAAAGATTCAGGAAGTTTGTCCTTTTTTCCGGCAACCTTTTCAAAATTCTTTTTGTCAAAGACATAAGTTTCGTATCTTGCTTTCATTACCCTTCTGTCCGGTTCAAAAAGAATCTTTCCGTTCTGCTCACGCAGTTCCTCTTTTCTGATTTCCAGAGTCACCTTTTCAGCACTTAAACCTGCAGAAACAAGCAGAGCCGCTGCTGTAAAAATCATCCAATTTTTTTTCATAAAAAACCTCTCTAACTGTTTCTAATTAGACTGCAGGACTAGGTAAAAAGCTGCTGAATTTACTCTTCCCGATGTTTTTATTCATTGACCCGCTTTCTACTTTAAAATCGAAGAAACCTTCTTTGCGAACTCTGCAGCATTTTTCATATTGAGAATCTCTGCTTTTTTCCGTTCAATATCCTCAGTCTGCTCATTGAATTCAAGTGCCTTGTCGTAATACTCAAGAGCCATATCCAGCTTATGTGCCGATTTTAAAGCCTCTGCGTAATACATAAGATTGCTTACGCTCGGATCCAGTTTCAACAATCGTTCCAGACATTCAAAAATAAATTCGAAAGGCCAGGTCTCCCGCCCCCCCTGCTGCACATCCAGATAAACCGATACAATCTGTTCAGAATTCAGTTCAGATACATCAATAAGATCACACACTGACTTGACAGCATCGTAACCCAGATTTTTTGCATACCCTGCGAGAATGGAAATAATTTCCGTTTCGAGAGGATTCATTTTCAGGACTTTTTTCCCTAGTTCGAGAAGTTTATCGAAAGCCTCCTGCGATATAGGATCAGGATCATTGATAAAGTCTTCATGCATACGAAGAAGCATTTCTCTGTCTGAACAGAATTCCAGAATGTCCTTTTCTGTACCGTCTTCTCCGAAAAGATGTGATATAATGAAATGAGCATGATCCGCCTTTCCTGACCAGATCAGTCTGTTTTCAGAATTTAAAAGTGCAGTGAATCCAAGCCAGGCATAATCATCCTGAAGATACTTCCTGAACACATCCTCTGGAATCACTCCGACAGGATAACTGATATCATCCGTATGCTGTTCGATGAATGCAGCAATATCTTCAGTTTGAGCAGAGTCTTTTGTAAGACCCATTACAGTCAGTTTATCCTTGTATTTTTTATGAAT
>JBPOJG010000057.1:0-28264 GCA_052033835.1 Spirochaetota bacterium | reverse complement strand
AAGAATTTTCATACTTTTTCCTCGAGAGTTTCTGAGAGTAGTCTGCGTTTGCAGAATATTTCTGTATTTATAAAATCTATATTTCATATTAACAAGAGACTGTGTAAAAGCAGAAACTGCCGCAATCAGAAAGACTGTGTACATTAGAGCTGTTGGTGAATTAATGCTGTGTCATGCCTTTCGCCTGTCGAAGGGTGCTGGAAAGTCATGGTTCGACACACTCACCATGACAGCCTTTTCATGCTGCACATTGAAGCAAATACATTGACTGTGTTGAAGTTGATTATAAGTGGAAAGAATAAAATCGGGACTACGATTTTTGCACAGTCCCGATCTTTTTTCAGGTAGCAGCTGAAATTGCGTCTTTTCTGGATAAATCAATTTTTCCTGATCTGTCTACACCGATGACTTTCACTGGAATGATTTCCCCTTCTTTGACTACATCCTTCACTGAATTGACCCTTTTGAAGTCAAGTTTGGATACGTGGCAGAGTCCTTCCTTTCCAGGAAGAATTTCTACAAATGCTCCAAAATCAGTGATTCGTTTTACTTTTCCCTGATATATTTTTCCAATTTCCACTTCAGCAAACATTCCTTCAATTAGATCGAGTGCTTTCTGTGAAGATTCAAAATTCGGGCTGGATACAGTCACGTTACCTTCATCATCAATGCTGATATCTGCACCTGATTTTTCAATGATGGAACGGATATTTTTCCCGCCAGGGCCAATCAGCTCACCGATTCTGTCTTTTGGAATTGACTTCATTGTGATTCTAGGAGCAGTGCTGGAAAGATCTGCAGCAGAACTGGATATGGCTTTTTCCATTTCATTTAGGATATGGTTTCTGCCTCTTTCCGCCTGAAGGAATACCTTCTCAAGAAGTTCAAAGCCTACACCGGAAATTTTCAAATCCATTTGAAACGCAGTGATTCCTGTTCTGGTTCCTGCCAGTTTAAAGTCCATATCACCAAAATGGTCTTCAATTCCTGCAATGTCAGTGAGGATCGCAAAATTCTTCCTGTCTTCCGATGTGATCAGTCCCATTGCAACCCCTGAAACTGAACCTTTCATTGGAACACCGCCGGACATCAGTGCAAGTGAACCGGAACATACGGAAGCCATAGAACTTGAACCGTTTGATTCCAGAATTTCAGATACAAGACGAATGACGTAAGGAAATTCTTTAAACTTTGGAATCATATTCTTCAGTGCACGTTCAGCCAGATTTCCATGACCGATTTCTCTTCTTCCAGGACCTGTCATTTTTTTAATTTCACCTACAGAAAAAGGAGGGAAATTGTAATGGAGCATGAAAGTTTTTTCTTTCGCACCTTCGAGATTCTCATATCTTTGATTGTCTGCGATTGTACCAAGAGTCATTACACCGAGAGACTGAGTCTGTCCTCTTGTGAAGACTGCAGAGCCGTGTGCTCCAGGCAGAACATTGATTTCACAGGAAATAGCTCTGATTTCTTCTGAAGTTCTTCCGTCATAACGAATACCTTCCTTGAAAATCAGGTCGCGGACTACTTCTGCTTCCAGTTCATGAAGGTAGTTTTTAACTTCTTTGATCTGTTCAGAAGTATACTCTTTTGCAGCAAAATGAGCAATTGCTTCATCACCGATTGCAGATATTTCTTTATTTCGAGCCAGTTTATCCTTGTTTCTGTTTGCAGAAGCCATTCTGTCGAGGCAAAGATCCCTTACTTCGAGCATCAGTTCCTTGCTCTTTGTTCTGAGGTTCACTGTTCTTTTTTCTTTTCCGGCTTCTTTGGCAAGGTTGTTCTGAAGTTCAATGAACTGCTTGATGTACCCATGCCCAAATTTCAGTGCATCCAGAAGTTCATGATTGGAAAGCTCTTTGGCTTCTCCTTCAATCATCATAATCGATTCAGCACTTCCGGCAACAATAATATCCATATCAGAAGAACTGATCAGATCATTTGTAGGATTGACGATCAGTTTTCCATCCACTCTTCCCACTCTTACAGCTGCAAGAGGACCGGAGAAAGGGATATCGGAAACCATCAGTGCGGCACTTGCAGCGTTGAGTGCGTGACCCAATACTGACTGCTGTTTGTCTGAGGAAAGCACCTGAACAACCAGCTGCACTTCACAGAAATAACCTTCAGGAAACATTGGTCGTATAGGTCTGTCTATGAGTCTGGAAACAAGTATTTCATGCTCAGAAGGTTTGCTTTCCCGTTTGATATATCCGCCGGGAAATTTCCCGACAGAATACATCTTTTCTATGTATTCAACGGTAAGAGGGAAAAAGTCCTGTCCTTCTTTGCTTTCATCAGCAGCGCAGACTGTGGCAAGCATTACTAAGTTTCCTACTCGGTAAACAATGCTCCCGTCAGCCTGTTTTGCCCATTTCCCAGTTTCTATAGATACAGATTCATCTGCAATTACAGCAGTTTTTTCGAATGGCATGTGCCCGCCTTACTTTCTCAGGCCCAGTTTCTGGATCAGATTTCTATAAGAGTTAAGATCTTTTCTTTTCAGGTAGCTCAGAAGTCTTTTTCTTTGACTTACGAGTTTCAGAAGACCTCTTTTAGAAAGATGGTCTTTTTTGTGCACACTAAAATGAAGATTCAGATCGTTGATTCTAGTATGAATAAGAGAAATCTGGACTTCAGGAGATCCTGTATCCGATGCATGTCTTTTGTTATCAGAAATTATAGTCTGTTTTTGTTCTTTTGTAATCATAGTTGTACTCAAATTAACCAGATAATTTTATCGCATTTTGAGAGAAAGAAATTTTTGCTTTTATTCCTTTGAATAATTCCGATGAGGTTTCAATTGGTCTGTCTGGCTAAAAATCTCTTTCAAAAAAAGGCGGGAATTTTTTTATTGGGATACGTTGGAACTGTGTATTACACAGCCTAATTTTAAACTATTCACTCAGATGGAGTTTTCACAGAGGTTTTTATGTCAGGTCACTCGAAATGGGCAACAATACGAAGAAAAAAAGAAGCAATAGATTCTAAAAGAGGTGCCATCTTTACCAGGATGGGAAAAGAGCTCTCTGTGGCTGCAAAAATGGGCGGGTCTGATCCGGAAGCAAATCCAAGACTTCGGGTAGCAATCCTCAAGGCAAAATCAGTGAATATGCCTAAAGACAATATTGAACGTGCAATTAAAAAAGGGGCAGGTGAGCTCGACGGAGTGACTTATGAGGAGTGCCTCTATGAATGTTTTGCTCCGGGCGGGGTTGCGATAATGGTTCAGGTTCTGACTGATAAAAAATCCAGAACCACTCCCGAAATTAAGAATCTTCTTACCAAGGTCGGGGGTTCTTTGGCAACCTCCGGAAGTGTCAGCAGACTTTTTGAAAGAAAGGGTTTCTTAAGCCTCAAATCTGATCTGATTTCTGAAGAAGATCTTTTTGAGCTGGCTGTCGGTGCGGGAGCAGAGGATGTTCAGAAAGAAGACGATGTTTTTATCATTACAACAGCACCTGAGGATTATGAATCTGTTCTCACTGTTCTCAGTAAGAAAAATCTGCAGATGGTAGAGTCTGAAGTCCGTTTTATTCCTCTGGTAAAAGCAGAGGTCACTGATCAGGAATCTGCTGAAAAAGTAATGAAGCTTCTGGACAGTCTGGAAGGGCATGATGATGTTCAGAGTGTCAATTCCAATTTTGAACCTTCAAATGATCTGAATCTGGAGTAATCTTGAAAAAAATTAAAGTAGGAATTGTGGGTGCAGGGACAGTCGGTGCGGGTCTTGCAGAAATACTGAAGAGAGAAAAAGAATCGATTCAGAGAAAGACCGGTCTTGATATTGAACTCTCCGCTGTCTGCGATAAAAACACTGGCCTGAAAGACAGATTTCCGGATGTTAAGTTTGTATCCGATTATCATGATCTGATATCCGATCCTTCCATTTCTGTCATTGCCGAACTCATCGGGGGAAAAACTGTCGCTTACGATGTTGTAAAGGCAGCCCTGCTTGCAGGAAAGACAGTTGTCACTGCCAACAAGGCTCTTCTTTCTGAAAAGGGAGAGGAACTCTATGCAATTGCAGAAGAAAAGGGACTCGAAATCGGTTTTGAAGCCTCGGTGGGCGGAACAATTCCTGTCATTCGATCCATTCGTACAAGTCTTGCTGCAAATCAGTTTGACGCAGTATACGGAATCTTGAACGGCACCACCAATTTTATTCTGACCAAGATGGAAGAAGAACATCTGGAATATTCTGCTGCATTGAAGGAAGCTCAGAGACTTGGTTTTGCTGAATCTGATCCTAGTTTTGATGTAGAAGGAATTGATGCCGCTCATAAACTTTCCATACTGATCGGTCTTGCATTTGAAAGAAGACTTCCGATCGGCGAAATAGCAGTCGAAGGAATCACAAATATTTCGAAGACTGAAATTGAAACAGCTGCATCTCTCGGTTACAAAATCAAACTTCTGGGGATCGCCAAAAGGCACGGAAATGCGATTGAAGCAAGTGTAAGGCCTGCAATGGTGCCTTTCAGTCATCCGATCTCCGGAATCAGAAATGAAATGAATGCTGTCTACATTGAGACAAATTATTCAGGTCCTCTGCTTTTCAGCGGAAAGGGTGCAGGAAGTCTTCCGACTGCAAGTGCCGTGGTGTCTGATATTATCTTTTACGGTTCAAGAATTTCTGCTGAGTCCGGGTATGAGAGAAATTTATATCCAAAGGCAGAAGCCATTCCCGAAACAGAAAGAACGGAAAAGTTTTATATCCGTTTTGAAGCGAAAGATCAGCCTGGAGTCCTCGGAGAAATCACTTCAGTATTAGGAAGGAACAATATTTCCATCGCAACTCTGCATCAGAAAGAAATTCAAGGCAAAAGTGCCGAAATTATTATGATAACGCATCCCGGACTCGAAAAAAATCTTCGTAAATCGATGGATGAGATTTTAAAGGCGGGCTGTCTTGCGCATTCTCCGGTCGTTTTAAGACTTCAGGAAAATTGAGATCAACAGTTTCTTTTCACAGTTCTGAAAATTCGCATTTAGATATTTTCCTTGAAACAGCAGATATCCTCCTTGTAACTTACCAGGCACCGGCCGAATGTCTTACTCTGTTCAATTCAGGTTTTTCTTTCTTGTGCAGCAAAGGAAAGGATCATAGAAACATTTATTTGGATTTTTCCGGAACTCTGTCTTCAGGGAGAGGTGATGTTCGGATTATTTGGCAGGGTGAGTATTTTAATCTGGAAAAAAACTTTTTGAAAGAAATGTTCTTGCAGAGAAAGGATAATATACTGATCCTGAGTACAAATGCGGACACCTTAACATGAAAGAGTATTCTTACGAAAATTTGAAAATTATTTCCCAGACAGAAACAATCAATGATTCCAAAGTGAGAATTTTAGTTATGGAAGGGAAGATCAACAACCAGAATTCTCACATTGTATCTGCAGATATGGAAACGGAATGGGACGATGATGTATTTAATGCAATCGTGGATATGACCAGACTGGAATATATCAACAGTATGGGGCTGGCTGCAATTCTATCTATGATTGAGAAAAATTCTGAAAATAGGGGAAAGTTCCTGATTGGCGGAATTAATCATTACATTGAAAAGATTATTCAGCTGGTGGAAGTTTCAAACAAGGTCGAAATCTTTTCCAGCCTGTCTCAGGCAAAAAATTATTTTAAAACCGGATCTGCTCTGTAAATAAGATGACTGTATCCATGGAATGATTCTTTATGCCATACTCGCATATTGTTTCTTTCTGCCACTTTTCTTGATTCAGTATTTTCCGGTCGAATGATTGAAATTACAAATTTTCTTTCCATTTTCTGAAAGGCAAATTCTTTCAGACACTCGGCTGCTTCAGATGCATATCCTTTTTTAAAATATTCAGGCGAAAGCAGGTAAGCGATTTCCAGCTCAGTTCCGAAGCTTAAGGTCTGGTAAACAAGACCAATCTGTCCTATCGGTTTTCCTGTCTGCTTATCTGAAGCAATCCAGAGTCCTGTTCCATACGCATCGTACCGCAGGATTTGCCTCAGTATCCACTGCCTTGAATCATCCTCTGTAAAAATTTTGGGATAATATTTCATTACAATGGGACTGCTGAGCATTGAATGCACGAAGTTCAGGTCATTTTCTGACATTTCTCTGAACATCAGACGTTCTGATTCAGGCAGACCTGTTTCCATTCTTTTCATATTCATCCTGAATCATTTTTTTACTCTGCAGAATGAAATGAAACTATAAAACAGTAATACAATAGAAATGAATTTTTTTATGAGCAGGGAAGTTTTCTTGCATTTCTGATAAGCCCAAAAAACCTCTACTCAGACTCATTTTAGGAGCATCGGAAATGAAAAGAGCTCTTCCATTTACAGAAGAACATGAGAATTTTCGCGAAACGGCGAGAAAATTCTTTGAAACGGAAGTCAGACCAAATCATGAAGCCTGGGAGAAACAGGGAAAAGTCACTAGAGATGTCTGGAAAAAAGCAGGCTCACTGGGGCTTCTCTGTCCAAATATTCCTGAGGAAGACGGGGGACTTGGGGCAGATTATCTATATAATGTAATTATTATGGAGGAATCTGCAAAGGTAGGAAATACAGGTTTTTTCATTTCTCTTCATAATGATATCAATGTACCGTATCTGGCAGAATATGCTTCTCCTGAACAGAAGAAAAGATGGCTTCCCGGATGTATAGACGGAACCAAAATTACTGCAATTGCAATGACTGAACCCAATGCAGGTTCAGATCTGAAGTCGATCCGGACGACTGCTGTCGACAGCGGTGATCATTTTATCGTAAACGGACAGAAGACATTCATAAGCAACGGTCAGCTCGCTGACTATGTCATCACTGCAGTCAAGACCTCAGATGAAGCAATCAGTCTGATTATGATTGAGGATGGAATGCCCGGTTTCGAAAGAGGCAGAATGCTCGAGAAAATCGGTCTGAAAGCACAGGATACCTCAGAACTTCATTTTACCGATGTAAAGGTGCCGAAGGAAAATCTGATCGGAAAAAAAGGGCAGGGTTTCCGTTATCTGATGACAAAACTCGTGAGTGAAAGACTTTCACTTGGTGTATCTGCAGTGGAGGCCTCTGCCACAGTTCTTGAACTGACTCTGAAATACATCAAGGAAAGAGAAGCGTTTGGAAAGAAGATAGGATCTTTCCAGCATATCAAGTTCAGTATGGCAGAAATGAAGACAGAAATTGAAGTATGCAGAGCTTTTGCAGATCAGGCGATTATGGCCTTTATGAAAGGGGAACTGACAACTGCAGAAGCATCCATGATCAAACTTCATGCGACTGAAATGCAGAAACGCATTACCGACAGATGTCTCCAGTTTTTCGGCGGATATGGATATATGATGGAATATCCTATTGCAAGAGCATATCTGGATGCAAGAATTCAGACAATTTATGCAGGCACATCGGAAATTATGAAAGAAATCATTGGAAGAAGTCTTGGACTATAGCATAGGGAATCAACATTGAAACAAAAATCATTAAATTATCATTCATCTTTTCCACAGGGGAAATCTTCGGTTCAGCCGACTAAAGCCACACACAATTCCGAAGATCTTTCCATGGCCTATACTCCAGGCGTTGCATTTCCCTGCCTGGAAATTGCCGAAAATCCTGATTCCGTATATGATTATACAAACAAGGGAAACCTTGTTGCAGTCATTTCAAACGGTACTGCTGTTCTGGGACTGGGTGATCTGGGCGGTGCAGCGGGAAAACCTGTTATGGAGGGAAAGGGAGTTCTGTTCAAAAAATTTGCGGGAATCGATGTTTTTGATATTGAGCTCAATTCAAAGAATCCTGCAGAAATCATTCAGGCAGTGAAAATAATGGAACCTACTTTCGGCGGAATCAATCTGGAAGACATCAAGGCCCCTGAATGTTTCGAAATTGAGGATGAGCTGATCCGTCAGATGAATATACCGGTGTTTCATGATGACCAGCATGGAACAGCAATCATCACAGCAGCAGCAGTCATCAATGCACTCCATATTTCCGGGAAAAAAGCTTCAGATGTGAAAGTTGTCATTTGCGGAGCAGGGGCTGCTGCAGTTTCCATTGGGAGACTCATCACACACATCGGAATTAAAAATGAAAATATCTTTATGACAGATTCGAAAGGCGTTTTGAACTTTAAAAGAGGTGAGCTTACCGGAGTCAAAAAAGAATTTTCCAGAAATACTGATGCTGAACAGCTTGGAGACATTCTGAAGGGCGCTGATTTCTTTATTGGAGTATCAGTGAAGGATCAGATGAGCAAAGATATGGTGGCTTCAATGGCCCCAAATCCCTGTATTCTTGCGTTGGCAAATCCAGATCCGGAAATTCCTTATGAAACAGCAAAATCAGTGAGAAATGATATTATTATGGGTACCGGGAGAAGTGATTATCCGAATCAGGTAAACAATGTTCTGGGTTTTCCTTATATTTTCAGAGGAGCTCTGGACACAAGAGCCCGCTCCATTACTCTGGAAATGAAGCTTGCCGCAGTCTATGCACTCGCTGATCTTGCCCGAAAGGAAGTGCCGGTAGAGGTAAGTATAGCATACGGCGGTGCAAAATTTCAATTTGGTAGTGAGTATATTATTCCAAAACCTTTTGACAGGAGAGTCTATTTTGAAGTTTCTACTGCAGTTGCAGAAGCTGCAGTGAAATGCGGATCTGCCAGAATTCAGTATCCAGGCAGAGAAGAATATAGAAAAATTCTGGAAAAAAGGATAGGATGATCTTTCATCTTAAGGTTTCGCTTGACTTTTTATCAGTTAGGGAAAAAGTAGTTGCGAGTGGAATTCAGTAAAATTTTGAGATTTTGTACTAAACTCAACAATTTTACAGTCAGATATTAGCAGACCGATTTTCGCTGTTCATCCGATTTTGGTCTGGCAGAGGTTTTATAAAATGGATTGGGAATATATTCTTAGGGACGCAGTTAAAGGAAATACTATCAAGGAGCTTCATCTTCGCAGAGTGCCTTCACTTAAGACTTGCGAAGACTGGAAGAAAGTTATTGAAATTGGTCTAATTGACCACAAAACAAAATATGCACATTACAAGGGCGGCCTTGTGAAATACGGTGAAAGTATTTATTTTGTGGCTGAAGAAAGACTTGAGGCAATCGCTCCCTACAGAGCATGGAATTTTAAAACAAAAATCAAAGTTACAGAAGGAGAAGCCTGATCTCATCAGGTTCTTTCTTTTCCCTTTCTTTAAACTGCAAAATATTGTTACAGCAATAAATTCATATCATTTAAGCACTGTTTTGCAGATTCTTCAAATTGAAAATGAAACAAGTCAGATTCCGAAACTGTGTAAAAGATCAGTTTTAATGCAGGTCTGAAAATAAATAGCTCACCTGCACTAGAATTGCATTAGGTGAGTAAATAAAAGAATTTGAATCAAAAGTGAAGCGAAATCAGTTTTCTGCACCTTTATCCGTTAAAAGGGATTAATCTTTTCCGGAAAAGGCAGGAGGCAGAGAAAGCATAATGAAAATAATCATCGATCAGTTTTCATTATGCTGGAATATTTTTTCTTTATCAGTTTCCTGAAAGTCCATAGATTGAGTCCGGAACTTTTGCAGGAAGATCAATTGTACTGAAGTCTTTTGTATCATCTGGAAAGATTCTGTCCTTTTTGAAGTGATCGATGATCGTATACTTTGGACTCATCAGTTTTTTCTGATAGTTCATTGCTCCATGCACTGTCTGATGCCAAAATCCGGCTACACCGTTCTTTCGGTCAGGTTCCTGCCATGGGTATTCATGAACTGTCCGAATGGAAACAGATCCCTCGTCGAAAGGCAGATTTGAAATATTTCTTTTGTAGTTTGGACTGAACTCCCAGAATTCTTCTGCATTGCTTGGATAAAACACTCTGACCTTTACACCGAGTTTTTTGGCCGCATTTCCAATACTGAAAAGAGATTTATCCTTCAAAAGATCCCCGCCCTGAATCGAGATCCGGTTTTTCTGGAAGAGTGTTCTGATATACGCATATGCCTTTGGATTTCGGAGCCATCCAAAATCAGGCGCTTCTGCAAAAGGGAGCTGAATCTTCTGATAATGCTCGTAAAGATTCTTACCGTACCTCTGCAGAACTCTTTTCATAATGGCAATTTCTTCCTCATTATGAGATCTCTTTAAAAGTTCAATAGCGGCTCCCGATTTTGCCGGATTAAAAAAAGAAGCAAATTTGGCCGGTGTATCACTTTCGAGCACAAACACACGGATCATTTTATGAAGATGCACGATGACATAATCAAAGTCCATCAGCCAGACCCATTCACTTTTTGCATGTGCAATGAAAGTATAATTTGCATCTGCAGCAATTCCTACATAACCGCCGCCGAGGTTTTTTACGTAAGGACCGAAAAGATAATTTCTGCTTTCATTTGTATATACGTAACTGACTGGATCCCTGCAATGAGCAGGTGATGTGTACAGATGTTTGCAGAAAGGTTTGTTCAGTTCGTCCTGTTCTGCAAGTTTATGAAATATTTCTGTCTGTTCTGCATTGATGGAAGAGGGGAGAGCAGTTTTTTCAGGCATTGGCTTCCCGATCATCCATGCAGGTGCGTGAGTGAGATAAGGAGAGCTGCTGGCACATCTGGCAGAAGATGCAGAGTCTTTTTCTGAATCAAGAGTCCATTCCGCAGAATCTGTTTTATAATCAGATAATGCATCTTTTGACTGTTCAAGTTCTGTTTTGGAGGGAAGTCTTTTGCCTGCAAATCTGCAGTATTGAAATGCCATTTCTGCATTTATGCTGAATGTCTTGCCGGATGGTTTAACTCTGCAGCTTCTCTTTGAGAGACAGTTTGCGTAATCTTCCTGAGTAATTTTTTTCTGATCAATAAAAAAATACTCTTTCTGTTCCGACTTGCTGTTTTTCAGACAGGACATTCCTGCAGGGGAAATTGAACAGGGATTTTCACTTCTGAAGGAGAGGCTGGAACAATGGGCTGTAAATATAAGTGCGGGAATAATAAATGGGAATGTTTTCATATTGGAAAATGCGGAGGTGAAGCCTCCGCAGTAAAATAATTACTCTTTTGCAGAAACGTAGATTTCTACTCTTCTGTTTCTTGAATCAGCAGGAGCAACTCCTGGCAGAGGAGATCCTACACCTTTTCCTACAGCTTCAGTGATTTGAGAGCTGCTTACACCTTCAGAAACCAGCTGAGACTTAACAGAATCTGCTCTGTCCTGGCTGAGTTTAGTGTTAAATTCATTTGCAGTTGCATCACTCACGTGACCTGTCAGTCTGACCTTAGTTTCAGGATAACCGTCAAGAGCATCAGCGATTTTCTTGACTCTAGGAGCTGAAGTTGGAGTCAGTTTTGCAGCGTTTGGTTCGAAAGTCAGAGCACCGTCACCAGCTTTGATGAGCAGTTCTTTAGTTTCTCCGCCGCTCTGGATTTTTTCAAGAGCCATTCCGTCAGCTTTCAGCTGCTCGTTCATATCATCATACATAGTGTCGAGGTAGTATCCTACTCCGAGACCTGCCAGACATCCAGCACCGAGACCAATGATCTTGCCTTTGTTTTCTGGCTTGCTTTTTTGACTCTTGAAAAGACTGCCGATCTGGTTCTGCAGTTTTTTCTTGTCTTGTTTGTTTTTTTGGTCTGCAGCATAATCAATTGCTGCACCTATTAAAAGACCGCCGGCACATCCAAGTCCGATAGACTTGAGCATTCTTGAACTAGGCAGACTGCTGCAGGAAAAACTGAATACAGAAAGTGTCGCCACTGTCAGTGTTTTCTGAAAATTGTTCATTTTGTACTCCTGGAAATTTTTATTGGGATTTTTTTTACCCAGAGCGGGGGTCGAACCCGCACGTCCTTACGGACTCAGGATTTTAAGTCCTGTGTGTCTACCAGTTCCACCACCTGGGCTCGGAGGCCTCGCCCGGATTCGAACCGGGGATCAAGCTTTTGCAGAGCCATGCCTTAGCCACTTGGCCACGAGGCCGCAAATACAAAGGTTTCTGAATGAGCATCTTTGTCAATGATTAGTTCCCTGTTTCTGCAGCTTTTTCGAAGAAGATATTTTTTGACTGAGCTGTAAATGAAATGTAGAGATTTGCAAGGAAACCGGATTTCAATGAGTAAAAATTTCATAATGAATGTACAAATCAGCAGAGCCGTTTTTTCTGGTATCTGTGGAATGTGTATGCTGACTAAGAAAAGCCGGAGCCGAAAAACTTTCTTAAAGAGATTTCTCTTTTTCAGTCTATTGCAGAATTTACGGATTGGAAAACTCAGTAATATCTTTTTTATGCGGACAAAAAATGTGGTCTGCTGCCTTTCATTTCTTCTGCTTTTCCTGAATCCAATTTTTCCTGAATCCATCTCTGATCTGTTCAATGCGGTGAAAGACGGAAACTTTGAAAAGGTGAAAAATGTAACTGGAAGAGGGGCGGATGTGAACAGCGTTGATTCCCAAGGATGGACACCTCTTCTTTATGCCGCTTCGCTCAACCGGCCTGACATTCTGGAGTTTCTGATTCAGAATGGGGCAGATCCAGAATACCAGTCGGAAGGAAATAAATTATCTGCGCTGATGATTTCTGCAGAGAAAGGTTATCTTGATACAGCTGAAATCCTGATTTCTGTGAATCCGAAATATCAGACTGATTCAGAAGGAAGAAATGCAATTCACTTTGCTGCGGGGGCGGGTCATTCAGATCTGCTGAATCTGATTCTTCAGGGGCCTTATTCAAATTATGATCGCGGAAGAAATCAGAAGACTGAACTGGCAGTTTCTCTGCAATGGCTTCAGGCTTTGAAGGAAAGGGACAGTACCGGTGCTGTTCCTGTTCTGTATGCATCATGCGCAGGTCATAGTGATGCAGTGCGTGTTCTTGCGTCTGAAACGGATTTGAATGATTTTGAAAATAATTCCGGGAAAACTCCTCTTATCTGTGCTGCTGAGAACGGTCATCTGGAAACAGTAAGAATTCTCCTGGAAAATGGAGCGGATCCTAAAGCCAGGAATTCTGACGGAATGGATGCATTCGGTGCCGCATTTGGAAAAGGCAGAAAAGATATTCTGCATTTCATGGAAAAAAATGAAAAAATATTTACTTTAAAAAGACTGAATTCTGATCTGTATTCTGCCCTTGACCGGTCAGACTGGAAAGAAGCAGAGGATCTTATCCGGCTTGGAGCCGATATGAATCTTCCTGATATGAAAGGAAGAACGATGCTTATGAGATTTATCTCCGAACGAAAGGGAGATATGGCAGATTTTCTCATTAAAAAAGGAGCAGACTGCAGTTATATCAATGATATTTCTGAATCTGCCTTTTCCATCGCCCTGGAGACAGGGGAAGAGGAGCTTGCAGAGAAATGTCTTTCCGGAATTTTTCTGTTTTCGAAACACAGACATGATTCCCGGATTATTTTTCACTTCTTTAAATCTCTGTCGGCTGTTTATTCTTTGAATTCGTCTGTAAGGAAAAATATTTATAATAAAATACGAAATATCTGGGAAAAAGACAGACGCTTTGATCTGCCGGAAAACAGGGAACTGAAATGGTTCATTCAGAAAATCACTGATTCAGATAAAAAGTCCGCATCACATCCTCACTGGTGCTGCGGAATTGCTGAAGCTGTCTTTCAGAGAACTGGCAGTTCTCCTCTTCACAGAAAGGTTTATCTTCTTCTGGCTGAATACAGTTCACTCAAAAAAGATTTTGAAAGTACTGACCGGTTTCTTTTCTCTGCAATGATGCAGAATGAAATGTCTCTTATGAATCTGGACAAAAATGAAAATTTCTCCTGGTACATTCATAAAAGTCAGGAAAGAAAAAAAAGTGTATGGAAGCTTTTTACGGAAAGAAAAGAACTTCTTCATACATATGATTATGAAGGCAAAAAAGAGAAAGAACCGTTTTATATGTTCAAATATTTTCCTGATGAAAAAATGTCCTCATCCGTTTATAGAGACAGAATTCTTTTCAGGGACACGAGAGGAAGAAAAATCAGGGATCTTTTTGCAGAGTCGGATGAATATATTTCGGATGCTGTCTTTCATGAATCTTCAAGCCGGTTCAGTGCGGCTCTCAGTCCGTTTGCGCTGACGGCAGATACTGCCGGAGATGTTCTTCAGTCTTTTCATCATTCAGGAAATATCGAAAGTCTGGACTTCAGCAAAAATGGAAAACATACGGGAACAGTGACTGAACTTGATGAACTTCATAGAAACTCTGTAATGATTTTTAATCAGGACAGAGGTCTGATTTTCAGAAGATATGGATTTGAAGTGAAGGACATTAGGTTTTCGCCTGACGGAAAAACTTTCGCTGTATCTTCCGAATCCGGGCTTAAAATCTTCAGCATATCAGGGAAGCTGCTGCATATTCCTTTCGGAGCATATTCGGTGAGTCATTTGACATTTTCCTCTTCGGGAAAACTGACAGCAGGTCTTTCCGGACAGGAAAGACGAATAGGGGTCTGGAGCAGTGAAGGCAGAGAGATCTGTTCTCTGCGGGGAGAAAACGTATCGTCTCTTGCATTCAGTCCGGAAGACAGACAGCTTCTTGCCGGGCATACAGACGGAAGATTTTCAGTATGGGATATGGATTCATGTAAAAAAAATATAAGTTATTTTCCGGCCAGGGTCTTTAGATTTCACGAAACTAAAGTCAGTTCCTTTCAGTTTCTGTCTTCGGGGGATGTGCTTCTTGTAACTCATCTGAATCCGGAAAGTCCTGAGAAGAACATTCTGAAATACTTTAAATGGAGTGCTTTGGATTCGGTTAAAAAAGGAGATTTTTCAGATGATAAGTTTCTTCTGGCAGAACAGAGATTTTTTTCTGACGGATCCATTCTTGTCACTTCTCCATCCGGGAAGTTTGACAGATTTCCATATTCAGCAGAAGAGCTTTATGAGACAGCAGCTGATCCGGACAGCGGTAAAAAATTTAATCCTGACAGAGTTACAAAAAATAGGGACGAAAACCTGCTGGAAAAAATTCTTCTGCAGGGACTTGAGCTGGAAGATTATGAATGACTGCGGGAAGAATAGATGCCCATTTTAAAAATGGGCGGATCAGATATTAAGCAGGGTAAACTGAGATCTGCTGTCTTTTTTTTGTTACGTATTCGAACTTGACGATTCCCTGAATCAGTGCGAAAAGAGTATGGTCTTTTCCGATTCCTACATTTTTTCCTGGACGGAATTCAGTTCCTCTCTGTCTTACGAGGATATTTCCAGCCTTCACAAGCTGACCGCCTGAACGTTTGAGTCCAAGTCTCTGCGACGCTGAGTCACGACCGTTTTTAGATGAACCGCCACCTTTTTTGTGTGCCATAGTTTTCTCCTATATCATTTGTATTTCAATCAAATCCGGTTCCTGAGATTTTAATTTTTCAAGACCGGTTAAAACCATTTCCATACAGCTCTCTGTCTGAATATCAGGTTCTTTCAAAAGAATTTTCAGAAATCCATTCTGGATATCTGAAAATTCCAGCTTACTTTTCTTCAGCAGGTAGAGAACTAAAGTCTGGGTGAGCATAGATACTGCCGCACAGACTAAGTTTTCTCCTTTTTTTCCGTAAGAATCAGGAGAGTGACCTTGTACTGTCAATTGGACAAAAAAAATGCCCTCTCTCCTAAATTCAGCAGAAATCAAGCGCTGATAGAAACCACCTGCAGTTTCTGAAGAGACTGTCTGTGTCCCCAGCGTCTTCTGTAGTTTTTTCTTCTTTTGTATTTGAAGCCTTTGATTTTCTGACCTCTCAGATCTTCCAACACTTTTAAAACTACTTTGGCACCGTTTACAACAGGTGATCCGATATGAACTTTATTGTCTTGAGCCAATAAATGTACAGGGCTTTCAAATTCGGCTCCCTGTTCTTTTCCAGTCTTCTGAGAAAGGAATACATCCCCCTGCTTGACCTTAAACTGCTGATTGCCGATAGTAATTACTGCGTACATAGTTTTCTCTCTTTAGGCCATGATTTTTTTGAGTCAGGGCATGTCAACAGCAAAAGGCTGGACTTCTCATCCCTCTGTAAATTCTTGGCAGTATGGAAATTCGAAATATCTGTATCATAGCTCACGTAGACCACGGCAAGACCACTCTTCTGGATGGAATTCTCAGGGAAACAGGAGCTGTCACCTCTAAAGAACTGCGCGAAAGAATTATGGATTCAAATGATCTCGAGCAGGAAAGAGGGATTACTATTGTAGCAAAGAACACGGCTGTATTGTACAAAAATACCAGAATCAATATAGTGGACACTCCCGGTCACGCGGATTTTGCGGGTGAGGTGGAACGTGTTCTGAATATGGCAGACTGCTCCCTTCTTCTCGTGGATGCATTTGACGGTCCTATGCCTCAGACCAGATTTGTTCTTGGAAAATCTCTTCAGATCGGGCACAAACCGATTGTAGTGGTGAACAAGGTGGACAGAGACGGTGCAAGACCGAATGAGGTCGTCAATATGGTTTTTGACCTTTTTTCAGATCTGAATGCTACAGATGAACAGATGGACTTTCCTATAATTTTTTCTTCAGCAAAACAGGGATGGTCAGTGTATGATATGAAGGACTCTCCGGGCAAGAATCTGGAACCTCTGCTCGATACAGTTCTTAAGCATGTCCCTCTTGCCAAGGGTGATCCTAAAAAACCTCTGCAGTTTCAGGTTACATCATTAGATTATAATGACTATGTGGGAAGAATTGCAATCGGCAAGATTTATGAGGGTTCGATCCGGAAAAATCTGGATGTGACTACTGTGCAGATGCTGAGCGGTAAAAATGTAAACAACAAAATCACAAGACTGTACGGATTTGAGGGACTCAGAAGACATGAGATCGAATCTGCCGAAGCTGGGGATATTGTAGCAATAGCTGGTATTCCGGATGCATTTATCGGTGATACTGTATGCGATTTTGGGAATCCTCTTCCCCGTCCTGCGATCAGTATTGACGAACCGACAGTATCTATGTTCTTTATGGTGAACAATTCTCCTTTTGTAGGAAAGGAAGGAAAATATGTTACAACCAGAAATCTCAGAGAGAGACTTGACAAGGAACTTCAGACGAATGTTGCAATGCGTCTGGAAGAAACTGACGACAAGGACAGATTCAAGATTCTGGGAAGAGGGGAACTCCACCTTTCCATTCTGATTGAGACAATGAGAAGAGAAGGGTACGAGGTGCAGGTTTCGAGACCGGAAGTGATTTTTAAATACGGCAAAGAAGGTGAGAAACTCGAACCTATGGAAACTCTTGTAATGGATCTTCCTGACAGTTATACCGGTTCCATTATCGCTGAACTGAACCGCAGAAAAGGCGAAATGACTGCAATGAATGCACATACTTCCGGGATGACCAGGGTAGAATACAATATTCCTACAAGAGGACTGATCGGATTTAGAGGATTCTTTCTCACGGAAACAAGAGGAGAAGGAGTTCTGACAAGCAGATTTTATGATTACGGTCCTTTCAAGGGAGAAATTCCGGGAAGAAAGAACGGTGTTCTGATTTCTATGGACTCCGGAGATACTACCGGTTACGCTCTCTGGAAGATTCAGGAAAGAGGAACTCTTTTCATTGATCCTGTCACTCCTGTTTACCCCGGAATGATTATTGGTGAAAATGCGAGAGAAAACGACCTTGAAGTCAACCCAGTAAAGGAAAAGAAACTGAGCAACGTGAGATCTTCCGGAGCTGATGAGGCGATTCGTCTCGTACCTCCGAGAAGACTTTCTCTGGAGCAGGCGATTGAATTTATTGACGATGATGAATTGGTGGAAGTAACACCGAACTCCATCCGTCTTCGCAAGAAGATTCTGGATACTTCACTTCGGAAAAGAGCCAAATAAGCAGGGCAGTGCAAAAGTGAATGCGGCTTTGTTGTCGCATTCAAAGTGCCTGCCTTACTGTTTTGACTCTTCAGCGAAAAACGAAAGTCAGAGAAATTAGAGAAAAGGAATATCAGGTTTTAGCAGCCAGAGCCTTTACTTGTTTGTATTCAGGACGGATCATAATCTTTCCATTTACGTCCATAACAGGAAATTTTGTTGAAGTAGCTTTTGGATTGAGCTTACGAACCTTTTTCCACATTTCTGAATTTTTTGCACTGTTTGAGTTTACATCATAGAAAGTGTAATTGATCTTGTCCTTTTCCAGAGACTTTCTCATTGCATTGCAGAATCCGCATCCTTTGGACCCATAGATGAGTAATTTGGAACCGTCATTTGCTGAAAGGTTTCCGGAAAAGAATAGAGCTGTGCCGAGCAGAGCGGCTGCAGAAAATAATCTTATCAGTTTAGTCATGGATTTAATATTTTTTTTGATCATAATACGTTATATGGTTACAGATTCATCGGACAGTCAATTAAAATATTTACTTCAGATCCAGAGGAAGAACTTCTCTTTCGAGCCTATGCGTCGGCTGCATCAGCAGGTTGAATGAATATTTTGCTTTCCGAAAAGATCCTCTGATTGAGAATCTGTACAGATAATGAAAAAAGATCATACCGAGATATTTGAGGAATTTATCCCTCCGCGAATGCTCCGTCATAATATGGTTCAGTCCTGGCTTGCCTCCTATAAGAGAAAGGATTGGCAGAATTTCTCTTTTGTAAAGAAATCGGATTGGGTTCTTCTTGAACTTCCTGAAAATGTAAGGCTTCTTGCATCGGTCTCCGTTCATCCGAATTCAAAAGGACTCTTCATTCTTCTGCATGGATGGGAGGGAGGGATTGACTCTGGATATATTCTGCGCACTGGAAATTATTTCTGGAACAAAGGTTATTCGATAGCCAGACTGAATCTCCGTGATCATGGAAGCACCCATCATCTGAATGAGGAAGCATTCAACGGGAGTATGCTCGATGAAACATTTGCAGCAGTAAAAAAGATTTCAGATGCGTTTCCAGGTCAGGAATGCAGAATCATCGGTTTTTCTCTCGGCGGAAATTTTGCCTGCAGAATTGCCGTTAAAAATTCAATCTAAAAGAATAAAATCGAAACATTGAAACACTGTTTTGCAGTCAGTCCGCCTCTGGATCCTTACAAGGCTACATATACAATGGACAGGCATAAAATTCTCAGGAAATATTTTCTCAGGGCATGGAAGGATTCTCTTGAGAAAAAGAAACGTCTTTTTCCTCATCTGTATTCTGATGAAAAAATTGATTCCAGCAGAACAGTGATGGATCTGACTGAACAGCTGATTCCTAAATATACAGAATATAAGAATATCTACAGTTACTTTTCCGTATATACTTTGAAAAATTCCTATTTTGCCGAATTGAAAATGCCTCTGTCCATATTGAGTTCAGCAGATGATCCTGTCATTCCTTCTGAAGAGTTTGTCGCACTGATTCCAGGAAAATTCCTGAATGTACACTTGAGTAAATATGGCGGACATTGTGGGTTTATTGAAAATCTGAAATTGGATTCCTGGGTATGGAAATGGGTGGAAAAATTCATTTTGTAAATCATCAGAAGTCCTAATCGCGATATTTCTAAATGAGACAAAATTTTTCCGTTCAGGAAAAAAAAACTTGATTCTTCTTAACTGCGTTCATAATGGAGCCAATGCACGAATGTGCACAAATGAAAGGAGTCTCAAATGAAAAAGAAAATTTACAGTACAGTTTTAGCGGCAGTTTTGGCAATGTCTTCCACAAGTGTTTCTGCAGGTGCTTTAGACGGAATGTGTATCGGTTTAGTCCATGGAATATTGGGTTTTGACGATACAAACGGACTGGCTAACGGACTTGTGAAATATTGGGGAGGTCTCGACGGATACCTGAGAAGTCAAGGTGCAAAGGTTACTACTCCTGGCAGTTCTGCTGCCAACACAATAGCAACTAGATCATCTCAGACAAAGTCTCAGTTGAATACTTTTATGGCTGCAAACGGCTGTACAAAGATTCATCTCGTCGGACATTCTCAGGGAGGACTTGTAGTTCGTTATCTCGTAAAGAATGACGGATTTTCAAGTAAAACAGCAACAGTTACCACAGTCAACTCTCTCCACAAAGGTGCACCGATGGCTAATATAGTCCTCAGTGTAATTCCTAGCTGGCTTCAGCCATTTGCAAACAGTGCTCTCAGCCTTTTTGCTAAACTTGTATATCGTGACGGACGTCCACAGGATGTAATTGCTATGGGTCAGTCTCTCACAACAACATATGTACAAGGTGTACTGAATCCTTCTACTCCTAATGTTTCTGGAATAAAATACTATTCCTATGGAAGCAAAATGGCTTGGGCTGATTTAATCCAGCACCCACTGATGGCGCTTACTCATCCAATTACTTGGGCGGGTGGTCTCTATTACGGTCTGGGCGGTGATAATGACGGTGTTGTTCCTATTTCTTCTCAGTCTTGGGGAGCTTGGAAAGGATCTCCTTCTGCAAAATGGTTTGCAACAGGAATTGACCACTTACAGGCTACTAATTTTGAGTGGAGTGGACAGACTTATTTTGATGTTCAGGGCTGGTATCTGGGCATAGCAAAAAACGCTAAAGCAGGACTTTAATTAAAAAAGGCAGGCTTAGGCCTGCCTCGTAATTTTCTATTCTTTAAACTTTTTCCTTTTCCACAGATTCCAAAATCCAGTCATTCACCTGAACAGGCAGACTTGAACTGCAGTAACTGCATTTTAATGCATTTGATTCAGGAAGAGGTGCTCCGCAGGATTCACAGGAATTTTCCGAGAGGCCTGTTTTTTTTCTAAGTCCCATTGGAATCGAAATTGTAAAAATATTTCTCCTATGCTCCGGTGATGTGTCTGCCGAAAGACTGGCACTCCATAGAATTTTGACTTTTGCCAGATATTTTCCTGATTTCTCTGTTACGCTTATCAGTTCCACTGCACCTACTGCAGCTTCTTTGACTTGTCTTTTGGAAGGGCTGAAGTTTTTCAGCAATTCTTCTGAAGCATCTCTTTTTAAGGGAGCGTTTGTACCTTTTGCCAGACATTCAATCCATCTCCAGAAAATGTAAGATGTTCTGTCTTCGATGATCTGTCTGTTTATTGTATCATTGTATTTAAATATATTATCAGGGACTGCAGTCTTTACTTTCTGATTTGGATTCCATTCTATTTTTTGAGTGATTTCAGACAGAACCCATCCGTATTCCCCTGAGTTGATGACTGATTTGCAGTGCCTGCACTGATTCAGTTCTCCCAGATTCTGGATATCCGCTCCGCAGTTTGGACAGTTTCCGGAAAGAATTCCATGATTGTATTTAGTAATGGAACCTCTTTTTCGGATGAATGACCAGATTTCAAAGTAATCTTGCTGAACAGTCTGCAGGAGCAGTTCTGCTCTTTTTTCTGCTGAAAGTTTTCTGTCTACGTTCAGATCTTTTGCCCATGCATGGATTTCCGCATGTACTGTTTCGTAACTGGCATCCGTTTCGACTGCGGCAATGCTGACGGAATTCATTACCCACTCGTTCATAATATTCTGGATTCCATTCAGTTTCATCAATTCCAGCTGAATTCGAAATCTGTTCTGAATTCCGGCAGATACTAAATTTCGGACAGTATTCATTCTGTTTTCTGTCCAGGCAGAATTCAGTTTTTTCGCAAGCAGAGAAACAGAAATAAGGAATGAATCTGGATTAAAATTCGGATCTTTTTTAATGATTTTATCGACAGGCGCATTTACTGTGAATTCAGTCTTCATCTCAATGCGTTTCGGCCCCATCTCTCTGCCTAATGCGGAAAGCCCCAGATATACAATTGCAGAAACCGCCATTGCAAGAATCCACACATTACCGTAATGAAAAAGTACAGCGAATGGAGAATTTGAATTGGAGCTGTTTAAAGAGGAAATGATACTCTGACTGTTAAAAAGAAAGTACAAAGTGAAGAAAATGACGAGGGAAATCAAATAGGAGAATTTATTTTTCATTTCTCATTTTTCCTTTTGCTGTGAATAAGATTTCCCGTCCCCACAGTATTTTCCGTATGCCGAGAAAGATGAGGATCAGAGGCATCATAAAAAAAAGCGTCAGAAGAATGTAAAGGAAAGCGCTTGATAAGGATGCCATCCATGCTCCTGCTGAGGAAAAAACAAGTCCGATCCAAAGGGGTGCTTTTGATTCACTTTCCGTACCGAGTGCCTGAAGGCCGACTGCCAGAATGATGATGCCTGCACAGGAAAACACAAATGCAAAAAGGAATGTAAAAAAATCATCTACGGCAGTTACCGCACCGCTTCCTGTTGAACTTCTGCCGTATGAACTCGATCCGCTCCGAGAGCTGCTCGAGGAGCTGCTTCTTGACGAGCTTGAAGAAGAACTTCTGTAACTTCCGCCTCCTCCGGGTCTGGCCTCTGTCTGAGATTCAGGCAGGAAGGACTGAAATACGGATAATGAAAAAAAAATGATAGTATAAGAAAGGAATTTTTTCATAAGGAAATCTCCAGATTGTCCGGGATTTCATTTCTTTCTTTGGAGTCAGGAATATACTTTTTCATTACATCCTGAAAAACATTAAGTTCACGCAGAATATTTTCTTCCGTTCTGTTTTTTGAAAAAGGATGAAACGCTGACTGAAATTTATCTTTCAGAAGATTCCATTCATTTAAAGGGACTTTCAGTGATGCATTTCTGTCTTCAATGATGACTGCAGTTTTTTCAAAGAGTGAAATATAGATCAGTATTCCCTGCCTGGAAGATGTTTCGTAGATTTTCCCTTTCTGAAAGCAGGCTCTTGCATAAATCTCTGCATTTCTTTTGAGTCTGTTTTTGGGAACAAACACTCCTGCCAGAGGTTTTATGAAAAAAAGAAGGTAACCGATTCCGAATCCGATCAGTGAAGAAAAATAGATCCATTCTTCAGGGAAAAATTCCGGACTGAACATTGTGTATGTGAATGTACCCAGTCCGGAAAATATGCCGGAAAACAGGTTCAGATACTGATAATCACCTGAGTTTTCCGAAACAGTGATTACAGTCTCCACACCGGAGACTGATTCAATCTCTGTTATCTTGTCTGTCAGTCTGTCTCTGAAGTTTTTGGGCATCAGTATCAGTAAACGGGACTCAGCCATTTTGAAAAATCAGAATTTTCACCAGTGACAATTCTGAAATATTCAGTCTGAATTTTTTTAGTGACAGGGCCAATTTCACCGTTTCCGATGATTCTTCTGTCCACTTCTTTGATCCAGGCAACCTGAACCCCTGTTCCGCAGAAGAAAAGTTCATCTGCAGTGTACAGCTCACTTCTTGTGACCTGTCTTTCAATGACTTCCAGTTTCAAAGTCTGACAGAGTTCAATCAGTGTCCTTCGGGTGATTCCTCCAAGGATTGCAGAGCTTAATGAAGGTGTAATGAGTTTTCCGTCTGATACAATGAATATATTCTCTGCAGATCCTTCTGAAACATATCCTCTGCTGTCTAGAAAAATTGCCTCATCAAAACCATTCTGCACTGCTTCTGATTTTGCAAGAGCCGAGTTTACATATCCGCCCGCTGCCTTGGAGAGAGTAGGGATCATATTGTCGTCTATTCTTCTCCAGCTTGACACCATTGTCTTCAGTCCGTTTTGAGTATCCAGATAGTCATTCAGACGAAGTGCATAAATGGCAAGATCTGCCCTGACATCATGAAAACGGGGTGAGAGCTGAAGTGCTGCAGTGTATACAAACGGTCTGAGATATACATTTTCCCTGAGTTCATTCTTTCGAATGAGTTCAATGCTCGCCTCAGCGAGTGCTTCCGGAGTGTTCTCATACTGAAGCTGCATAATCCTGACAGAATTGAGCAGTCTTCTGTAATGATCCTTCAGACGGAATACGAATATATTATCCTTGGACTTATTATAATATCCCCGTATTCCCCCGAATACACTTGTTCCATACTGAAGGGCATGTGTCTGTATGCTCACCACAGCCTCTGCAGCAGGTACAATCTTACCTTGAAAATAAGAATACTTAAGATCAGGTTTCATATCATTTATTGTTCAGTGCCGCAACTCCAGGCAGAATTTTTCCTTCTACCAGTTCAAGTGAAGCGCCGCCGCCTGTGGAAATATGAGTCATTTTTTCAGCAACTCCTGCCTTGTTTACTGCCGAAACTGAGTCACCGCCTCCGATTACAGTCACTGCATTCAGTGAAGCAAGGGTGTTTGCAATCTCGAGAGTTCCTTTGGCAAAACTGTCCATTTCAAAAACACCGACAGGACCGTTCCAGAAAACTGTCTTTGCATCTGACAAAGCTTTCTTGAAAAGCTCAATGGATTTTGGTCCGATATCGAGTCCCATCATATCTGCAGGGATATGATCCACGTCCACAACAGCGGTTTTTGCATCATTCGCAAATGCGGATGCAGCTATCGCATCTGTCTGAAGAATAAAGTCCACTTTATTGGCCTTTGCTTTTGCGAGAATCTTAGATGCAGTATCCAGCATATCTTCTTCACACAGGGATGTTCCAATCTCTTTGCCCATCGCCTTGAAGAATGTGAATGCCATCCCGCCCCCGATGATGATTTTGTCTGTTCTGTCCAGAAGGGATTCAATGACTGCAATTTTGGAAGACACTTTTGCTCCGCCTACAATTGCGACAAAAGGTTTGGCGGGTGAATTGACTACTTTTTCCTGAAGAAATTCCAGTTCCTTTTCCATCAGAAATCCTGCAACTGCCGGCAGATATTTTGCTGCTGTTTCAGTAGAAGTATGTGCTCTGTGTGCAGTTCCAAATGCGTCATTTACATAGATCTCTCCATACTTGCAGAGCTGCTTTGCGAGTTTCTCTCTTTCTTCTGCAGACTCGGAAGTCTCTTCCTTGTGAAATCTTGTATTCTCCAAAAGTATGACCTGTCCGCCTTTGGCTCCCGCTGCTGCAGATTCAACTTCTGCACCTATGCAGGAATTCAGTGTAAGAACCGGTCTGCCCAGATGTTTAGACAGACATTCTCCGATCGGCTTCATTCTGTGCTGACCGCTTAAGTATTCCTCTTCATTGAAAGGTTTGCCGGCCTTGTCTGCTTTCTCTTTTGCTTTTTTCATATCCTTGCTCGGATCGCCTAAATGGGACATCAGCACAATTGATTCTGCACCCTGCTCGAGAATGTAACGGATGGAGGGAAGAGAAGCCGCAATTCTAGTTTCATCCTGAATGACTCCGTTTTTAATAGGGACGTTGAAATCCACTCTCATCAATACCTTTTTTCCGGTAAACTTGATGTCTCTGATTGTTTTCTTGCTTATGGACATGTATCTCTCCTCTTAAATCCAAACTAATTTCTGCTGCTCAAATGAAAAGAAGATTCCGTTTCCGATGACTGCGTCTATTTATTCTGAGGCTGAAAATCATACCATTTTCAATGCAGGAAACTGCCTCAGCAGATCGTATAAAAGCATAGAAAAATGAGTTTTTATACAACCCTTGAATGTTCAGAAAGCTGACAGACCATATTTCATATCAAAATAAAAAAATGCTTTATCTGATTCTGACCTGAGCAGATATAAGGAATGGGAAGGTTTCCCGGCGGGGACGGTTTGCTGAATATATATATAAACGAGCAGGTCATCTATTGGCTTGCCATTCTGATTTTAAATCTGGCGATTATCGGCTATCTGTTTATGCTGAAGCCGAAAAATACTGCTACCTCACTTCTGATCGCCGCATTTGCTTCTGGCTGCGGTCTGTATGTTTCCACAGTGGTTCAGACATCTACGGAATCGCTGAAAATTTTAAGTTCAATTCAGAGGAAGATTCAGCTTCCTTTTGTCATTCTCGCATTTCTTTTTTTTATACAGTTTGCATATTATTTTCCTAAGCAGATTGAAGAAAAGAAAATGGAAAGAATAACGGCCCTTGTTCTTTCAGTCACTGCTGTTTCTGCAGGAATCTGTATTTCTCTTTTTTCAGTTCTTTTTCCTGCACTGCCGGAACTTGAAACCTACCTTGTGCAGCTTCTTATTCTGCTTGCTGTCATTCTGGGGTTTTTAGGTGCAATCATCCGCAATTCACTTCTTTTCAGCAGAAAGAAGGATTTAAAATCTGCTTCTGCACTGAGATCTTTCCTCGTCCCGTTTTCAGTCATTATTCCTGTCATTATATCAGAGATACTTTTTACTGCGGGACTGCTTCCTGAAAAAATAGAATCATTCTTTCTTTCTGTGGGAATACTTTCCTTCAATTTTCTGTTCTATCTGTCTTTCATAAACAACACTTCTGAACAGTCTTCTTCCTTTCTCACCAAAATTATCGGTGTGACTCTGATGACGATACTGATAATCTGGGGCAACCTCGGAAATTTTATTGCTCCTTATTTTAGAGAAAATTATAAAAACTTCAATATTGTTCACAGGAACACTACGCTTCAGTTTGTTCCGAATGCTGATCAGAGTTACGATATTTCGTCTGTTCCTTTTTTTTCAGACAAAGATAAAGGTGAACCTCTGGTTTTTGAAAATCAGAAGAAAAGCGTTTCCGTTTCTTTTTCCTTTTCTTTTTTCGGAAAAGAACACAGTCAAATTCAGGCGGCGCCTCTGCCTGCAATTTTCTTTCATCCGGCGGAAGTGTATTTGAGTTCGGATCTCAGTCTTTATATTCCTTCTGTTCAGGCGGCAGGCATTCTGATTCCCTATCTGAGTCTTGAAAAGGAAAAAGTCTTTGTCAAAAAAAATCCGGATGCAGTTTTATTTACCTGGGATAAAGTTCATGTACAGTCCGAAGGTGAAAAAATGCCGGAAGAATTCAGTGTCCAGATTCTTCTGAAAAAAAATGGGATATTTTTTATCTCTTATATTGATATGCCGAACGCTCAGAAAAGTTCCGGGCAGGGGATGTCGACAACTCTTGATCATATCGGAATTTTCCCGGGAAACGGTTCTTTGAAAGAGTCAATCAGCTGGAATTCCGATCTTCCGAAATATGGAAAGGAAAGGACGGCTATCGCAGAAAACTATTTCACTGAGTACAGAAAATATATGCACGATCGGCTTATCATAATTGCTGAAATGCTGGTTCTGATCAGTATCATTATTTTATTTGCGTTTCCATACTTTTTTTCATTAAATCTTACTAAACCTCTTCAGGATCTGGTGCATGCGATGAAAATAGTCGTATCTGGAAATCTCAACAGATCGATTATGCCTATTTATAATGATGAAATTGGTTTTCTTACTGATTCTTTCAATAAAATGATAGACTCCATCCGTGAAACTGACGCTGCATACAGAAAATTTGTACCCAGAGAATTTCTTTCCTACGTGAACAAGAAGAAGATAACTGAAATCAAACTTGGCGATCACTCTATTATGGAGATGAGTGTCATGTTTTCCGATCTCCGGTCTTATACATCTCTCTCCGAGAAAATGACTCCTGACCAGAGTTTCAATTTTCTGAATTCCTATCTGGGAATGCTCGGCCCTGTCATCAGAAGAAACAACGGCTTTATCGACAAGTATATCGGTGATGCAATCATGGCTCTGTTCCCGTTCAAACCCGACGATGCAGTGAGGGCCGCTGTGGAAATGCAGAGAGCAATTGAAGAATACAACGCGGAAAGAGTCTGGTTCGGAAGAGAACCGATCAGTGCAGGTATCGGAATTCATACTGGGACTGTCCTGCTTGGCACAATCGGTGAAAAAGAAAGGATGGAGGCCACTGTAATCTCCGATGCTGTCAATCTTTCTTCCAGACTGGAAAATCTCACTAAGCTGTATCAGGCTAAGATTCTGATCTCGATGGATACCTTTCTGGAACTCGAAAATCAGTCTGATTTTTCATTCAGAATTCTGGACAAGGTAAAAGTGAAGGGCAAGGAAAAGTTTGTAACCGTTGTGGAAATTATGGACGGATATTCTCCTGAAATGCTTGAAAAAATGATGAAGTCAAGAGTTTACTTTGAGGAAGGAGTTGCTTTTTATCTGAGCAGGGAATTTGAAAAGGCAATCCGTTCATTTGACAAGGTACTTGAAGAACTTCCAAATGACAGAGCCACTCTGATCTATATGAAACGTGCTGAATATTTTCAGAAAAACAATGTTCCTATCGACTGGGACGGTGTCGAAAATCTGGAAGAAAAATTTTTCTGAATCACTTCTGTTTAATAATAAATATTATTACCCAGATTTCCAACCAAGCTTACGCTTGGTTGGAAATCTGGGAGAGTTTGGAGTCCTGCCGGACAAGCCCAAAGGGGTTTTGCACACCCTTTTGGAATCCCCGCTTTTTACTCACAGTCTTTCGTTTTGCAATCATGCTTTCAGTCAATATCCAATTGATTATATGAAAATTTCATTAGAAATTTGAGTATTATAATGACCCTA
>JBPOJG010000070.1:0-1868 GCA_052033835.1 Spirochaetota bacterium | reverse complement strand
GTGACCAGTTTCTTCAGAAGATTGAATGTAAATCCGATTGTACTGTCCACCACATTTCCGATGATAGTTCCTGTAAATATCTGATATACAATTTTTTTCAGTCCAAGATCAAAGGGGAGTCTGTATTCATCCCATTTGACAGAAAATTTAAATCCCAGTTTTGTATGTTTTTTTCCTGATACTGCAATGACTTCTGCCGCTTCTTCCTCTCCCTCTGAATGATAGTTTCCGACTAGACCTCTGAAATGCGAAATCTTGCTTTCATGATGAAAGTCCACTGTCAGTTCCATAGGAGTCCTGAGAGGATAGATAGGAATGCCTTCGAGATTGATGAGTTCTCCCCAGGTTATGCCCTGAATCTTGAGCATTCCGTGAAGATCAGTCCTCATTTCAGTCACGATGTCTCCTGAACCGATCCTGCATCTTCCGTAGTCGCTGAAAAAAATGACTGTCAGAGGAACTGCTGCATCCATCCTGCCGTTTTTCAGTTCAATCTCTCGGACAGTATTTCTGTACACAGGAAAAACGGTTCTGTCTTCCACATCCACACTGCATTTCTCAAGCCTTTTGATATAGATTCTGACCCGACCGACCGGAGGGAGATATTTGATCTTTTCTTTGGATGGGATTCTGTTCAGATAGAAAAGATGAGTTCTGAAGAGATAAAAATGCTCCAGATAAATTTTCCCAGTGAAAATTTTCAGAGGATTTAATGCAAAAAAAATACTTCCTATTTTCAGATTGGCGGAATCCGAATCCTTTTTCTCAGTCACCACAATATGAATATTTCTTCCGTAAAAAATCAGAAGAGGGATACACAATATGAAAAATCCTCCGCTTGTCTGAACTCTTTTAATGCGGAAGATTTTCAAAAGAACCCACAGCCCCCAGTTGGTGAGAAGGAGCTGCAGGATACAGAGTATCCCGAGAAATACCATCATATTTTATTCTCTGAAAACATCCATCTGACCGTTAGGCGTTTCACCGTTCATATCGGGAGAGTACATCGCTTCCACACGGGTCTGCGGAACTGTGAATTTTCCCTCCTGATTCAGTCTGACTGTATATTCCACAGTAAACTCTCCTTCAGGAACATATTCATAGTAGATCCTGTATGCTTCATAACTTCTTTCCTCATATGCAGGATATACATTGTAATCGGTCTTCTCCCCTTCCACTGCACTCGTTTTTCTGAGTCCTCCTGTAAGAATGGAAGCACCTGCAGGAATAGGATCAGAAAGAACAACCCAGGTCATATCCGAGTCTGCCTTGACTTTCAGCTGAACCCTGTAGATATCCCCTCTTGTCCACTTCCCTGCATTTTTCACTTCTACAGGAATCATCGTTTTAGTGACAGTATATCCGTTTGAGACGGATTCTTTCAGAGGAACTGCTGCTCGACTGTGGATGACAGCCCAAGGTTTTCCGCTTCCGATATGAGAAATCTTCATTGTATCGGATTTTTCCTTCCAGGGAATGCTCAGAACGGAACCTTTCGGTTTCTCCTTCCAGTCATTTGACGTTGTACTCTCAAATAGAGAGACCGACGTCTTTCCTCCGACTGCTTCTTTTTCATACTCTGAAGCAAATTTTTTCACGGCCAGAACGCCCCAGGCATTTGCAGTTGTGATGTCCCAGGAACCTTTTTTCTGTCTCGAAAGAACTCCTCTCATAATTCTTCCCATATTGTCCTTCCATTTTCCGGCACCGGTCATGGACAGGATCAGCTTCACTGCATTCACATCGGGAGAAACCATAAGCCACCAGAGACTGTCATTTGCCTCTGAAGTAAATTTCATTGTGCTTCCCTGCATATTCATTCTGGCAAGAAGCACCTGTTCTGCTGACTTGATTTTTGCAGCTCTGTC
>JBPOJG010000449.1:0-1722 GCA_052033835.1 Spirochaetota bacterium | reverse complement strand
AGGAGTATGAAGAACTGCCGGAACTTTTGAAACAAGTTCCAGTCCGGCAGCTGCAGCAAAAATCAGCAGATAAATCAGATATTTATATGCCAGAAAATAACCGAGCAGATCCTGCATCTCAGTAAAGAATCAGGAACCGAGTAAATTCTGTACCATTGCATTTTTCACTGCACCGCCGTGTGCGATACATGTTCCAGCAACGATATCATCTGCAAAATTGATTTCCCAGTTTGCACCTTTGATCATATTTTTCAGAAAGTTGATTACGTTTTTTCCGTACATTCTGCTTGCATCCTGGGGCATTGTAGAAGGCAGATTTGTGTGGCCGATAATCGTAACTCCATGAGCAGTCACAGTTTTTCCAGGCTCAGTCATCTGGCAGTTTCCGCCGCCGGCAGAAGCAAGGTCAACAATTACAGAACCTCTCTTCATTTCGCGGACAGTATCTTCCATAATTAAAATGGGAGCTCTTTTTCCAGGAATTAATGCTGTTGTGATGATAATGTCTGCCTTAGCCGCTGCTTTATGAATTGCCTGTGCCTGTCTCTGCTTGTATTCTTCTGTCTGCTCAACTGCATATCCGCCTGCACCGGATGCATCTTTTGCACCCTCCACTTCCACAAACTTGGCTCCAAGACTCATCACCTGTTCTTTTACTTCAGGCCTTGTGTCAAATGCTTCAATGACAGCTCCGAGTCTTCTGGCGGTTGCAATTGCCTGCAGTCCAGCCACACCCGCGCCCAGTATCAATGCTCTGGCAGGAGCGATTGTACCTGCTGCAGTTGTCAGCATTGGGAAAAATCTCGGAAGAGTAGATGCTGCCAAAAGCACAGCCTTATAACCCGAAATTGTGCTCATCGAAGAAAGAACGTCCATACTTTGAGCTCTAGTCGTTCTGGGAATCATATCAAAACTGAATACAGATATATTTTTCTCTGCAAGAGTCTTGATTAGTTGAAAATTAGAGAGCGGGGAATATACCCCCATAATCGCGAGACCAGGACGAAGTTTTGAAATCTCTTCCGGTTTCGGGGGAGTGATTTTAAGAACACATTCAGACTTATCCAGAACTTCCGATCTGTTTGTCAATGTGGCCCCTACCTTTCGATAAGATTCATCAGAAGCACCGGCTGACTCGCCTGCACCGGATTCAAAGTTTACTTTATGCCCCATTTTAATCAGAGCTTCCACACCTTCCGGAAGAAGGGAGACTCTAGTCTCATCTTCGTTTTCTTTCAGTATCCCAAAATTCATTTTGTCACCGTCGAAAGCCGTCAAACAGCCTTTATTCTGAATTGCATATTCATTGTTCCGAACTAGGACAATTTTACTTATGCAATTCTAAAGTCAAAGTCCCTTGTTCTCAGAAAAATGCAATAAACTTTCGAAATATGAAATTCTTATTGTACGGGAAGAATCCCATTGTTCTTCAGAAGTCTCTGTCTTTCCTCAAATTTCTCTCTGAATTCGGGGGGGATCAGATTCGGTTTCTCAAAAGGAACAATCGATTCATCGCGAAGAATTCTGTCTCTGATACTGGAGTAATTGTCTACAAAAGGAATTTCTATTCTAGAAAATGCTCCAGTTCCGGATTTGCTGACTCTCATCAGTTCAGGTCTGAGACCTGATTCCTTGAGAAGTATAAGTGAAAATGCAAGACCCATATTTTTTCCCTGAGGGTCTTCGGGATGATCATTGAAATACTGCAGGATATTGTCATAG
>JBPOJG010000305.1:0-9689 GCA_052033835.1 Spirochaetota bacterium | reverse complement strand
TGATTTTGCATCAAGATAAAGCTGTTTGATTTCTTTGCCGAATGCTTCAATTTCTTCAGGAGTCAGGTGAGGTCTTTTCTTCATACGTTCATTTTCCCTCTGTGGGAAAAATAACAAGCGTTTTTTTAAAATTGACGTTTGTTTTTTGGGGAATGACATTCAGGTTTCGAGTCGTTGCAGAGTGGACAGATTATTCAGATGGGAAAAAGGCTTTTTGAATGATCTTACCTTGACTTCATCTTACCCTTCCGGCAGACCGACAAAAGGTTATTCAACAGCATTATCGATTCAGGTTCATTTAGATTTATCTTCAGGAGATTTCCGGTGGAATTGTTTATTTTCAAAAATATATAATTTATAATGAGAAAAAGTTTATGGTAATTGCATTTGTAACCGGATTTCCAATCACGAAGCGCAGCAAGCGTTGAAACTGCAGCAACTTCTGCGTCGAACCTTTGACGCAGACTCGGCAAATTCTGAAACTGTCTATATCCTCGCTTTGCTCACATTCAGTGATAAAGAAAATGGAGTGCAGCCAGCAATTAATGACCCGACTTCAAAAACCCCATAGTTCATTTTTTTTCATAAGGACTGATTCAGTGGTCATAAAATAATCACCGTCAAGTATTGTAATGAGTTATATCAAAAATTTTCATTTTTTTGAGATTGGTAAAAAAAATGTTTACAAAGATGATTTGCCTGCCAGAAATATCACAGATCGAGGTGATAAGTGCTGCTATTAAAGAGAAAGTTTCAATGGACTGGAAAGTCATTGTCTATAATATTTATTGTTCTAGTCGGAATCCTGACCATTTTGGGCTGCACGAAGAAGAAAAAAAACAATTTGCCTATGCTTGCTTTTGCTTTTGCAGCATTAAATTCGAAAACAGGAACAGGAACAGGAACAAGTACTGCGGTTTCCACATATTCGATAGGAGGCACAATCACTGCTTTGACTGAAAGTGGACTTGTTCTGCAGAACAATGCAGGAGACGATCTGACTGTGGCAAGCGGTGCGACTGCATTCACATTTACAACGAAGATAGCAGCAGATACAGCGTATGCAGTGACAGTAAAGACCCGGCCAGCTGGATTGAATTGTACAGTAAACAGTGGTGGAAGTGGAACAGCTAGTGCCAATGTATCTTCTGTTGCCATTGGATGTGTTGAAAGAATCTCTTATCTTTATTTAGCAAACAAAGGAGGAAACACAGTACACCAATATAAAATTTCCGCTGTAGACGGGACAGTTTCCGCATTAACTCCTTCCACAGTCGCATTGACAGGTCCAAGATTTGCTGTTGTTCATCCAGACTCTAATTATCTTTATGTTTCAACAAATTCAAATACCATTGCACAATATTCTATCAATGCAACAAACGGAACCCTGACACCGCTGACTCCAGCAACCGTGGCAACAGGTTCTTCTGAACCTTATTCTTTGATTGTTACACCCAACGGGAAATTCCTGTACGCTGTGAATAAAGTAAACAATAATATTTCCCAGTTTTCAATTGCTGCAAACGGAGCTCTTTCTGCATTATCTCCTGCAACTGTGTCCGTTCCAAGCGGAAGCGGTGTGAGAGCAGGGGGTGTATCTGCCAATAGTTCCTACCTCTATATTGGTACTTACAACGGCAATACGATAGAACGTTTTTCCATATCGGGTTCCGGAACTCTCACTCACGGAGCCTCTGTAGCTGCAGGGGCTAGATCCTTAAATCTTGTTATGGATTCGACAGGGACTCATGCATATGTTTCTAACGAAAACGGAAATAATTTAACAATGTATTCTGTCAACTCTGGCACCGGAGCCTTGACATCTCTGGGAAACTATGCGACTGCGGCCGTTCCTGATTATATTTGCATTCATCCAACAGGTAACTACGTCTATCAACCTTCTTGGGGAACCGCTATATACCAAGCCACTAGAGATTCGGGAACGGGTCTTCTCACTGCAATGACTCCAACTTCTTATACAGCTCCTGTCGGTGGTGCAATCAATGCTGGAATGATTGTTTCTCCGGATGGCAAATACGCCTATTCTACGGGAACCTCGCTCAATCAAATGACTGTAAATCAATCTAACGGTACATTATCTTCGAATACTCCTGCCAGTGTTGTGATTACCTCATACTCGAATGAAAGTGGACCGCCGGTAATTGCAAGGCCATAAAAAATTATTGATTATAAATGGTTAAACCGTCTGTACATTTTTAGTTTAATGCGACTTTGTCAAGTTGCATTAAACAGAACATTTCCTTTTTCCCGCCCCTAACGCTCGCTTCGCTTGCTTTTAGGTGTGGGACTTCGTAAAAGTCCCCCAAGCATGGAAGCTGCTGCCGGACAGTTTACACCAGCACAGAAAGATCAAAGAAAAGCCTGCTGATAATGAAGTGATCAAGACCTGGAATATCTTTGTGTATATTTTCCTTGAAAAGGAATATCTTTTCTAAAATCTGATCTCTGTTTTTATGAGCAGACTTTGAAAAATGGTAAATCAGTGCGGCTGTAAAGGCTTCTAGAAATTCCAAATACACAAAATTCTCTTCCCATTCCTCGTGATCTGATTTGTAATTTCTGATCCAAGTCTCGAGCTCAATCAGAGAAATTCCTGTTCCTGAAAGCTCCTCAATTTTTGTTCTGATGAGAGTCAGAACCTCCGGAGGACAGTTTAAGGGATTCACGCTTCCCCCGAAATATTCTTCATATGGAATGGAGATAGATTCCGTGATTTGCCTAGCCGTATTTCTGGAAAGATAACCGAACCCGATACTCACCCCTCTGCTGATGATTGTCTGTTTCAGGTCATCGAGTTTTTCTGTGATAAAAATAAACCTGGTATGAGCAGGCGGCTCTTCGAGGGTTTTCAGAAGGGCAGTTTCGGCTTCATTGTTGATCATTCCTGCATTTGGAAAAAGAACAATTCTGTACCTGCTCAGATGAGGCTGATAGGCAATTCGTTTTGAAAGAAGCCATCTGATGCTGAACTCTTCAGGATTTTTTTCATCTCCTATCGGAACTCTTTCACTTGCAGGAAACTGAATATAATCAGGATGCTGATGCTGATAAAAGGACTTGCAGGAGATACAGTGACCGCACCCTGTTCCATTTTCACATAGAACAGTAAATGCGAATCTTTCAGCACACGACCATTTGCCGGTTCCTGAGGGTCCGTGAAATATCAGAAGGGGAGGGATTTTTTCCGGATGCTGTATGTATGTACGCAGATACTGAAGAGCTGTTTCCTGCCCCTGTATTTCATCCAGTTTCATTTCAGTTCTGAATGTGTCTTTCCAGGGACTGAATCAGTTTTCTCTGTCTGAAATATACATATAGAAGCAGACCGGAAAAAAGTCCCATAGCGAGAATATAAACAGTATTCAGGTCTTTGAGTCTTTTCTGTTCCTCTTCCACTGACTGAATTTTTTCGAGATGGGAAATTAAAAGATAAAACTTGTCGATATCTTTGTATTCTTTTTTGGCTTCAGCACGGATCTGCGTAATCAGAGCAGCAGTTTCCGTTTTATTCAGTCTGCCTATAATCTCAAAAGCTGAATCTGTCTGCATCTGAAGTATTTCAGATGCAGACACTTTTTTTTCCTGAGAATATAATGATAGATTCATCAGAAAAAGAGCAGTCAGAAGTATTCTCATTTTTCGTGGTATCCGAATCTGTCTTTATATTCCTGCATTCTGGAATTTCTAAAATTGCTTATAATGTATCCGGCAAGCACAGCATAAAGAAGAAAAAAGAAACTGTATGTCAGAAGTACGTATGCAACAAGATCCTTTTCTGCAGAGATTTCCGGGCTGATGAAGAAGATGGCAAATGGTGCAGCCAGCAGAAAAATCAGAGTCCAGAAAGAAAAAGTCAGAAATATATCAGGAATAATATTCAGCAGAACTGCATTTCTGAATCCGGACGGAGCAGGCCGGTAGGTTTCGAAAATATCAGGGTGATCAAATGGATTTTTTTTCATTTTGCAGCAGATTTTTCAGGAGCTCCTTGCCCCTCAATATATGACTCTTCAATGTGTTCATTTTCAGATTGAGCTTTTCGGAAATTTCCTGGTAGGACATATTTTCGAAATAGTAGAGCATAATCGGTATTTTATAATTTTGAGGAAGTTTTTTCAGCTGAGTCATTAAACTTTCACTTTCCTCTTTTACAACTAATTCTGATTCTGGGCAGAATTTCCTGTCGGACAGAATTTCATTTCTTGCGAATTCTTTTTCGCGGATTTCAGACAGATTTTTCTTTCTGATTTTCTCCAAAACTAAATTTTTTCCGATCTGAAAAAGCCAAGTGGAGAACATCGACTCACCTCGGAACTTTGAGAGAGATTCAAATGCCTTCAGGAATATTTCCTGAGCCATATCTTCCGCTTCTTCCTTGGTTTCCGCAAATTTTACACACTGGGAATAGATCATTCCTTCATATTTGTCGAGCAGAAGCCCGAATTTATTGTTTTTCCCAGAAAGGATTTCCTGGATTATTTTCCAGTCGTCCGGATTGCATTTTATTTCCGCTTCAGCTTCACTTAAATTTCGCAGCAACTCAGCGGATTCAGTTCTGTAAAAAATGAACCTAACCCTCCTCTGCACAGATGGAAATTATTCCGACTATGATAAAACTAGGATCTTTTCAGTGGGGCAATTGTCAAGAAAAGAATGTACGCCGATTTCTGAAAAACAAATCTCTTTTTACTTTTCCTTAATGAATTGAATCGGCTGTTTTTTGAATTCATCATTCAGGTATTTGACTTCATATACTCCGTTCTTTTTTCTTTTCATATTCATAATGACATCACCTTTTTTATAGTTCTGATATGCTGTGGAGTTTTCCTCGCCCCAGGATAAAAAAATAATTTGAGCCGAGCTGCCTTTGTCCGGAATCAGTTCAGCCTGAATTCTTGTCATTGTCTGATAACCGTCTTCAGAATATTCAACTGTATATCTTTTCCCGGTTCTTTTGATATGAATTGCATAGGCATAAAAAATGGGAGTCCCGCCTGCATTTATCCCGTCATCTTTTGAACCGTTGTATTTTCCTGTCCAGTCTGCTGTTTTTGCCGGAATGAGTGCCGGAAAGAGCATAAGAATTATGATAATATATTTTTTCATGATTTATAAGCCCTTTCTCATTATTTCTTTTTCCAGACTGTCCAAGTATCCTACAATTTTGAAGGATATGTTTTCCAGCTCATATATTCCGGATTTTGCACGGATTAGATCATTGTTTTTGATCTGCTGAAATATTGATTTTGCCAGTACGTGAAGTTCTTCATGAGGTTTTTCCATTTCCTTAAAATACGAAAGATCCTTAATTGCGGAGTCCTGCACTGAGTAGTACCATTTCCCCAGCCTGCATTGAGTATGGTCGAGCACCTGTTCTTCGGGCATATTGTACAGACCGAAAAGATAGGATATGAGCCACCATTTCCAGAGCAGATGTTCTGTTTTTACTGTTCTTATCATCAAAAGAAGAGTAGGTGAGGAAATCTGTTCCAGATTTTTCTTTCTGATTTCGTTGATTTCATAAGTGGATTTGAAAAGTATTCTAGCATTATTTTCTGTGTCATTTGTAATTATTTTCTGAATTTCAAGCAGATTCAGAAGTTCTTCGTTCAGCTGATTAAACTCATTGATCACGGATGTATAAGTTCCTTGAAACTGGGAAAGAGCTGCGGCACTCTGATTGATGGAATTTTTCATCTGCTCAAGGGAGTCTGCGGCCTTTAATGCATTGCCAACTTTTTCCTCCAGACCATCTCCCATCTTTCTGCTTTCAGCATCCATATTTCTCATTTCAGATACAAGAGTCTTTACAAGTCTGGTAATGTTCTGTGCCGATTCCGCAGTCTGAACCGAAAGCTTATTGACTTCGGAACTGACAATGGCAAAACCTGCACCGTTTTTTCCTGCCCGAGCCGCTTCTATGGAAGCATTTAAGGATAGAAGATTTGTTCTTTCAGCAATGTCTTCGATGATGGATACAACGCCCCTGATATTGTCAATTTCTCTGTTCAGTCCGCTCCAGTTTTTGACAAGTTCTCTGTAGCTTGAGGATATTTTTTCTATACTGGATAATGATTCTGAAATCTTGTCCCGTGTGATTTTCATTTCCAGAAGAGACTTGTCACTTTCCTGAAGAAGGACAGTAAATTCTTTTTCTGATTTTTTCCAGTCTGTTCTGGAAATATCCATATTGGATTTAATTTTCTCCAGACTGTCCACTGTTTTCTGAATCTTCTCTTTTGTATTGATGACCATTTCAATGTTTTTTGAGTCCGATGTTCTTTCGACTGCAGAGCATAAAGTCTCATTCATACTGTAGGTAAACATTTCCGTATAACTTTTTAATATGATCTGAGAATCGAAGTGGATCAGTTTATTCAGTGATACCAGTGCAAAGGAAAGTTTTCTCCTGTCTCCGATTCTCTCAGTCAGTACAGGAATGAGGGCATCGAGAATCCGGCCCTGAGCACCAATGTACCATTCAGGATACAGTTTTATATTATAGTGAACTGATCCGATGATCTGTCTTTTTCTGCAGTAATCTTCATCTATTCTGCCTGAAAACAGCGATTTGAGGTATTCCCTGAATGTTTTCCTGAGTTTTTCAAGAGTTGAATGCTCATCTATAAGTTTTTTGAGAGATTTGTTTTTCAGAATATATTCATAATGCAGTTCAGTGATATACTCAATATTGGAATTCAGGATTTCCTGAAGATCGCAGACAGCTTTCAGGTTTTCCTGAGTAAGACCGGAAAATTCAGCAAAGGATAAATAGGGATCTTTTAACTGTAAATCCGTACTTTGGAAAACGGACTTTTCAGAGGAATGCAGACGGAAGAAATTCATGTATGTAAATTATGATCTTTTTTTGTATCCGTTCAAGCAAAACCGTATATATCTTTCTGAAAATGTGTATTAGATTGAGATTTTTCTGTTACTTTGCAAAAATTACAGATTCCACATATCATATCCTATTTGCGTAAGGTGAGTTAATAAGGAGAAACAGAATGACTGTGTATTGCCCGTCTCAAGAAAGAAATTCTTGATATTAAGCAGTTATATTATATATGGCAGTGTTAATTCATTTATTCGGCAGGTATTTTATATTTTTAGCACCTTGCAGGAATACTTTTTTAGGAAAAGGAAAAAAACGGATACTATTTCTGGAGTTTATAAAAACTCAAAAGACTCAACCCTATTGCAAACGGGATAAGTCCACCAAGCATTGCCAATGATTTGCCCAATACAAGGATGAACACCAGACTCAGTCCGGCTCCGACGAATGACAGAAGGAGTCCAAGAAAGAAAGAATAGACTCTTAGGTCGAGCTGCCAAGGTTTATATAACCCTGTGCGAATCAGTTCCATTCTTTGTTTATGCCAGAAAAGAAGAAGAAAAAAAAGAAGGGCTGATCCGAAGACAATTCCGAAAATCGGAACCAAAAAAAGAACTATTTTGTGGGAATTGGAAGAACCTTGTGTCTGAATTTCTTGCAGGATTTCGAGGATCCTGCTCAAAGTTTCCTGTTCGCTCAAAATGAATTAACCTGTCAGATTATTATTGATCAGCTGAGTTGCATATGCTGCCATCAGACTGATTCCCTCCGGTTTGTCACAGCTGTATATACGAAGACCTACGTTCCAGCTGGCGGTCGGATCTGTTTTGGGTTTCTTTACATTTTTCACACTCCCATAGAACAGATAATTTTTCTTATTGATCGAAATGGAAAATGCAACCTTAGTGCCTTTATCGATAAAAGAGTAATCCTTTCCGCCTGCCAAATTTACACCCAGTCCGCGCCCGTCCTGGCTGATGTCCATTGCATCTTCTTTTGCGGAAAAAAGTCTCCATTCTTTTACGTAAGCCAGTTCCAGTTCAAATGTAAAGTCTTCGCAGCGGGATTCAATAAAATTGACCAGTGGAGCTACTCCATTTGGTGACTCAATTTCTTTCTGAAGACTGTCATTGCCTAAATTGGGAAGACTGCTGTAAATTTCTACATATCCAAGCAGAACATTGCCTGCACCAAAAAAGGGCACGATGATCACAGACTTTACGTTTTCTAAAAGATGGCCCTGGATCATATTGTCCACTGCCTGAGGTTTGAATTTTGAATTTGGATTAAAGAATCCTCTTTCTGTATAGAACTGTTTTTTATATGCATCTCTCAGAAAATAAGGAGCCTTTGCATCGGAAAGCGCATTTAAAAGAGGAGTATCTGCAGAATAATAAAACCCGACATTGACTTTAGTGACAAAATACCCGAACTGATTCAATGCACTTTCGAGCATAATCTGGAACTGCTGAATCGTCTGAGTGATGATTGATGTTTTTCCATAGAGGGAAAGTACAGAAGTCAGATCAATCTGAGGAGAATAGTACAGATTCATCAGTTTGATATTTTTTATGCTGGCCCTTGCTGCTGATCTTTCCAGAGGTTCGATAATAATCTCTAAAACCTTATATAAATCGTTTCTGTATGGATTTTCCTGCTTGAGCCGGATCTCCACCTTGTTTTCTTTCATAATAGAAACTAGGGTCTGCGGTTTCTGGATTTCACCCTCAACAGCTTCAATCACTACGTTTGTGGAGTGATTGAGGTCTTTTTCAGGCATAATTTTGGTGATCGAATACTTTACGTCTTCAGTCAGGGAATTGATTGCCTTGCCCTGCAAACGGCTCAAAATGCTGGTCAGAGTTTTCTGATCCGTCAGTATGTATTTTTTCATAGAATATTCGCCCCCGCATTTAAAAAAATGGCGCTTGCGAAAAGGTTATTTAGGGATAAGATATTGTCCAGTATTTTTTTTGACATTTTCATTTCCTCTGATCGGTATTCGGACAAGAAGCCGCAAAAACCTGAAAAATCCACGAAGCTGTTTTCAAATCAGAGCTTGAATCCTGCATCCGTAGAATCCTTGAAGAATGTCAGGACTGTTTCGTGAGACTGATCGTATGCTGATTTATAATCTGCGGAGAGTTTTTTGATGACATCTCCCGGAACAGTAATGCATCCGCAACCGAGTGATTCTGCCTGATAGATATTCCAGACTTCTCTAGTGGATGCCCATAGAACCTCTACATTTTTTTTCATGGAAGCAGCTCCTACAGAGCCGGCGATAAGAGGAACAGGATCAATCCCTGTGTCTGCGAGCCTGCCGGCAAAAACGGACAGAAATGCAGGAGTATCGTTTCGCAGTGCATTCACCATTTCCAGACTCTGTTTGACAGTAAATACTGCAGTGACATTGATTTTGATTCCCGCCGAAGAAAGACTTGAGATCAGTTCTGCAGTGGATTCTTTTTTGGTATTCATCACCGGAATTTTTACATAGACATTTTCTCCGAGAGAGGAGATGATTTTTGCCTGTCTTTCCATTTCATTCAGATCGTCTGCAAAAACTTCCAGTGAAAACGGTTTGTCCTTGATTTCAGAAAGTACTTCCTTTGAGAAACTGAGATAGTCTGTGATCCCTGCTTTTTTCATCAGGGATGGATTCGTAGTGAATCCTTTTACGAAAGGATTTTGATTGAGTTCAAGGATTTCTTTTTTATTTGCCCCGTCCGCAAATATCCTGATTTTTAGCTGAGAGTGTCTGTTCATTTACTGTCCTGTGAATATAATTTTAAAATCGAAGAAAATGGTTGGATAATTGAGGAATTTATTT
>JBPOJG010000157.1:0-2710 GCA_052033835.1 Spirochaetota bacterium | reverse complement strand
GAATACCAGGACCCGCCCTTGACCAGAAGTTCGTGTTTTACTCCCAGGTCAATCAGTGAACTTTCTTTGTTGATTCCTGAGGCAAACATCACATCAAATTCTGCCTGCTTGAACGGGGGAGCGCATTTGTTCTTGACAATCTTTACCCTGACTCTGTTTCCAATCGGGTCATCCTTATCCTTCAGAGTTTCAATCTTCCGGATGTCAAGTCTTACACTTGCATAAAACTTGAGTGCATTTCCTCCGGTAGTCGTTTCAGGAGAACCGAACATCACTCCTATCTTCATCCTGATCTGATTGATGAAAACCACAGTTGTCTTGGATTTGGAAATTGTCCCTGTGAGTTTTCGGAGTGCCTGCGACATGAGTCTTGCCTGAAGTCCCATATGCGAATCTCCCATATCTCCCTCGATTTCCGCCTTTGGTACAAGGGCTGCAACCGAATCGATGACGATCATATCAATTGCATTGCTTCTCACAAGGGATTCGCAGATTTCCAGTGCCTCTTCACCGTTGTCCGGCTGAGAAACCAGAAGATCATCAATGTTCACTCCCAGTTTTTTGGCATAGGACGGGTCAAGTGCATGTTCTGCATCGATGAATGCCGCAACTCCTCCCATTTTCTGACACTGCGCAATTGTAGAAAGCATCAGTGTTGTTTTTCCTGAAGATTCAGGCCCGTAGATTTCCACAATCCTTCCTATCGGAATCCCTCCGATTCCGAGTGCAATGTCCAGATCGAGCGATCCCGTCGGTATGACAGGCATCTGTGTATTGGTGTGAGAGCCGAGGCGCATAATGGAGCCCTTGCCGAACTGCTTTTCAATCTGGCTTAATGCAGATTCAATCGCTTTGGCGCGTTCTTCATTTTTTTCTGCTGACTTGTCTTCCATTTTTTCTTCTTTTGATCTCCTCATAGTGTCCTCTCTTACCTGTCAAAAATCGGTCTAAACCGTTAAAATTTATTTCAATTATACGCCATAGAAAGACAAAATACCGAAGAATGCAAAAAAAAACTGACCAAGTCCGTTTTTTTTCGAAATCCGCAGATCTTTCCGGATTCAGGTTTCCGCCGGATGTCCTGCTTTATCAGCGAAGATCTCCGGTAAAAAACTGTTCGTATATTGGAACAGAATATTTAGCCGTCAAATATTGTCTATACACATTTATAGTATTTTTTGGGAAAAGAAGATTCTGTATGCGGATGGAGGTATTGACCTTAAAGGGAAAATGTAAAAGGGAGGGTCACGCGGAGACACGGGGAGGGGAGTGTGGAGTTAGTCCCTTTCCTGAGCAGTGAAGCGTAGCCGAAGGGAACAGTGGTTCTAAGGAGATAAATACTCGAATTTCTAGTTAAATTGTATATTATCAATTGGGCAATAGATACATATATTTGAATTATCCTAGTTACTCAGCGAAAGCAGGTCTGCTATTTCAGTTGACAGCATTGTTCTCTACAGTCAGTCTAGGGTCTGCGTACTGAAATTCCCGAACAGGAAGGTCTTTTTTGCGGGGCCGACTGTTTTGCAGAATATGGCGCTAAGGAATCCCTATGAAGAAAAAATCTTTTGTATTCAATGTAACGCTCTGTTTATCTGCGTTTGTATTATTTTTCCATACCTGTAAAAAAGAGACAGGATCAGAACCGAGTGAGCCGACTCTCGGGCCGGTGGAGCGTATGCATATGGATGAGCTTTCGGTTCAGTCGATGAAGTTTCCGAACGGAAAAACAGCAGAGTATAAGATTCTGCTCGACAAGCCGGAAATGACTGCAGTGCTTTTCCTGCTCAAAAAAGGAGATGAGATTCCGGCACACCTGCATCAGTCGGACAAGGCCATTTACATTTACGGGGGACGGGCGGATATTTTTGCACAGAATAAAATGAATTCTACAGTAAAAGGGGATACATTGTATGTTCCGAAAGGAAGTGTGACATCCGTAAAGAATACAAATGAAGAGACCGCAAAAGTATTTCTGTTTTTCCCGATTGGATTTTTTAAATCACTGAGTTTTCAGTCTCCCGAAGGAGCAGACAGTGACATGAAGGGAGAAAAAGTTCAGCTTCTCGAAGAGAAAAATGTGCCCTGGGAAAACTGGGATGGAAAAATCCCCGCAGGCGGGAAGGTGACTCCTCTGGCCTGGAAAACAATTATTGACAACGGTTCGATGGTTCTAGGCATTACTAAGATTGAACCGTTCAATGATGTGGACAGTCACTTTCATAAACCGACTCAGATCGTCATATTTTCCGACGGTGAAGGAAAAACTCATATATCCAAGGGTGAGTACAAGGAAATCAAAAAGGATCATTATATTTATCCTCCGTCTTACAGCGTCCATCATTCTGTGAATACGAGCAAAACAGAACCGCTGATGGAAGTGTATTTTTTTCCCACAGGACCTTTTTCTACGATCAAGTATCTCGGCAAAGGTAAAAAATTCTGGTAGAGTGCTCAGCTTCTTTTCCGGGGTTGAACAAAGGCATAAAACCACGAATGGACACAGATAGACACGGATAATATATTACCCAGATTTCTAATCTCGCAAGTGTGGAAACCGCTACTGCGTTCGATTAGAAATCTGGGAAGCGTTTGGAGTCCTGCCGGACAGGCCCAAAGGGGTTTTGCAAACCCCTTTGGAATCCCCGCTCTGTCATTTCGGACATAGCAGATTGAGATTCCTGAAGTGTGCTGATTATTTCAGATAATC
>JBPOJG010000179.1:0-2875 GCA_052033835.1 Spirochaetota bacterium | reverse complement strand
GCATACATCCTGTATCGTATCTGAATTTATAGACTGCGATTCCGTCATAGTCTGCTTCGGGGGCTCCTGCGCTGTTGAATGTGCGGGTTTCGTTGACACAGGTGTGGACGAGTTCTTCCTTCGATTTGCAGACAGAATCTGTTTCTCTGCATTTTGGAACGAGAAGTTCGGGGTGCACTTCTTTCATATAGTTCCAGCAGGTTTCATCGTATTTGTAACTGAATCGGGTGATTCCGTGTTTTACAAACATAGGCTGCTCAGTGTTTCGGAAATACTTCTCTTCGATGAGGCGGCCCTTTTCGTCGTAATGGAATCGGCTGAGTGCAATCTTTTTATCGTTTCCCTTGTACTGATCATCCTTTCCTCTGTAGCTCATCTCTTCCACACAGTGGAAGTTCTTTGCATCCTCTTTTGTCTTCGAGAATGTCTTCAGGCATTCTGCATTGTACCTGTATTCATATCGGGAGAGACCGTCTTCCCCTTCGGCGAGTTCCTCTTCTGATTTTCCGAACTGGCTTTTTTCAAGCAGGATTCCATAAGGATTTTTAGAATAATCGTATGCATAACTGATCTTAGAGATCCCGTAGCTGTCCTTTGCCTGCCGTCCTCTCTCATTCGTATAGATCTTTAATATCGGATTTCCGATGGAATCATAGGCAAATATCGTTCTTGCGATGCCCTGATTGTTCGGTTTTAACTTTCGTTCATTGTCATAGTATTCTTCAAGTGTCTTATTGGACAGCAGATCAAAATTCTGCACCACCCTTGCGATTCCTTCTCTGTCTGTAACCGGTCTCTCCTGCGGAACTCCTGTAATCTTGTCGGCAATATACTCCCCCTGGTATTCGTTCAGAATGGGATTTCCGTTGAAGTCAAATTCCAGTCTCTGGTACTGAATCTCCTCAGTCTCCTTCTCTGATCTGTCTGCCTTTCTTGTGCCCGGCTCGTCCCTGTAGCTTCTTCGGATCTCCCAGCCTCGATCCGGATTGTACCTGACCGCGTGACGGAAGTCCAGATTTCCCTGTCTGTCAAACTGATGAGCCTCAAAACAGTCTTCCTTATACCTCCCCTCCCTGCTCCCCTCATGAGGGGCCGGGGGTAAAGCCGGGGCTGGGGGCAAAAAACATTTATCATTATATTTGAATACAATTTGAGAGATTCCGTCCAGGGCAGCCGGATAGATGTTTCCGTCGTCTGAGATATTGTGAAATGAGAGACGGAGTTTCCGTCCCTTCGAATCGTAAATTCTTTTAGAATCCACCCTGTCCCCGCTTTTGGAGCGGTACTGGACTGCATCCACCCGCACCTCTTTTTCGGGTCTTCCCACTGCGAGAAGAAAGTCTCCAGTATAATCTCCCTTCGCATACGGAGCCTGTTCATTTTTTCCCTTCCTGCGGATGTAATCTGCCATCTCCATTTCCACATAGTTTTTCAGATCGTTGAATGTGACGTATTCTCCTCCCTTGTTCTGCACCTCTCCGGACATTCCCTGCACGATGTAATGAGTGAAGACTCCTCCTCCGAGCTTTCCGTCCTCATAGGAATATCCTCCCGGCGAGGTTCCGATGAATATGCCTACACCCTTGGCCGATTTTATCCTTTCCGGAAATTCGGAAAATTTCACACCGCTTCCTGATCTTCCGTCTCTCAGAGTTTCGCGGCAGGCATCCAGAAATACGATCACCTGGGATACACTGTAATGCTCTTTTGTCTCCGGAAGATTTTCCTCGTCTACTGTCTTTGCCTTGGGTTTTCCTGATCTGTAGGACTTTGCCTCGTCGATAATTTCCTTTGTTATGTTCAGAACATTCTTAGGTTCTTCCTTGTCCTTTCCCATCACAGTGTCGATCGGAGTCACCACATTGTCACCTTTCAGTTCAAAACCGTGACCGGAAAAATAGAATAGAAACAGATGAGGATTCTGCGAAAGAAGCCTGTTTCTTTCCCGGATGATGTTTTCTTTCTTTGGACTTAAAAAGGGATTTGTAATCCCGATCTCATCATTCAGAAGAACCACCTCGTCAAACCGACCGACGTCGTGCAGAACCGACGCCATTTTCTGCGAATCGCTTGCACCGAAATTGAGCCTCGAAAGCCCCGATCCGAGCGGATAAGAACTCACACCTACAATCAGAGCCACCCTCCTCGAAGAAGACCAGCTTTTCTGATCCTCCTCGGATACAATCTGAATTCCCTTCTTTGCATCTGTCGGAAATTCCCTGTAGGGAGTTTCCCTGGACGGAACAGTATTCCCCTGTCTGTCTTTGGCTGACTGAGAGGAACTGTTCTTATCGAACGAAGTTTCAGGACGGCCTTTTTCCTGAGCAGACAGGCTGAGATACACGATGAGCAGAAGGAATGAGAAGTTCTTCATAAGAAAAGATAATATTCTGTATTATAATTTATTGAAAAGAAATTTTTACAGCAGAACCAATGATAAATTTCACGAAAAACACCACACGAACTGCAAAAATAAACATCACGCGGAGCACTGCTTCGGAAAGACAAAGGGGATCGACTGACCTTGTTACGAGTTCAAAAATTGTGAGTAATGTGATGAGTCACCCTCGCCGTTAACGGCTCGCAGCGGTGAGGTTTTCTCTGTCCTTTGGAACGGAGCGAAACAAAGAAAGAAATCGCAAGCACGCTCCCCGGAAAGCGGAATTGAGATATAAAAATATTTTATTATCATTACAATCATCCCTTGAAGATCCTCGTCACAATTCTTCCTATGTAAGCAGTTCAATCTATCAAGCTCCATGTGATATTTTTTCATGATATATAAATCCGCCCTTCGCCCTTCGCCCTTCGCCCTTCGCCCTTCGCCCTTCGCCCTTCGCCCTTCGCCCTTCGCCCTTCGCCCTTCGCCCTTCGC
>JBPOJG010000495.1:0-19255 GCA_052033835.1 Spirochaetota bacterium | reverse complement strand
GTTACGCTGAGTAGTCACAAAAAAGTTATAATATGAAAATACGAGGATTATCCGCATACTACCATGACAGCGCTGCTGCTCTGATTGAGGATGGAAATATCATTTCCGCAGCTCAGGAGGAAAGATTTACCCGAAAAAGGCATGACTCATCCTTTCCGGTGAATGCAGTGAATTACTGTCTGAAATATTCCAAAACAGCACTGAAGGATATTGATGCGGTTGTATTTTATGACAAACCTCTGGTAAAGTTTGAAAGGCTTCTGGAAACTTATCTGAGTTATGCTCCTTCAGGCTTTCTTTCATTTGTATCTGCAATGCCTGTCTGGCTGAAAGAAAAACTTTTTTTGAAATCTACACTGAAGAAAGAACTGTCTGCAGCAGGAAAATGTTCTGAAAAAGAACTGCCCAAACTGATGTTCGGAGAACATCATGAATCTCATGCGGCATCTGCTTTTTTCCCGAGTCCTTTTGAAAAGGCAGCAGTGCTCTGTCTTGACGGAGTGGGGGAATGGGCAACGACGTCAGTCTGGATGGGAGAAGGATCGAAGCTGACTCCTCTCTGGCAGCTGGATTTTCCGCATTCGCTCGGACTTCTGTATTCTGCATTTACATATTATACCGGATTCAAAGTAAATTCCGGAGAATACAAAGTAATGGGACTTGCACCGTACGGTGAACCGAAATACAAGAAGCTTATCTATGATCATCTGATCAATGTCAAAGAGGACGGAACATTCTCTCTGAATATGGAATATTTCAACTATGCTGTCGGTCTGACGATGACAAATGAGAAGTTCCACAGACTCTTCGGAGGAGCACCCAGAAAATCCGAGTCCAGACTTTCGCAGAAGGAAATGGATCTTGCCAGATCAGTTCAGGAAGTCACCGAAGAGATTATGCTGAAGCTTGCCCTTTCGATCAGGAAGGAAACAGGAGTCGAAAATCTATGTCTTGCAGGCGGAGTCGCTCTCAACTGTGTCGCAAACGGGAAAATACTGAAAGTAGGAGTTTATAATGATATTTTCATTCAGCCGGCTGCAGGAGATGCAGGCGGTGCTTTAGGGGCAGCCCTCGCTGTCTATCATTCTTATTTTAAGAAAGAAAGAAAAGTGCAGAAGACTGATTCCATGCAGGGTTCTTATCTTGGACCAAGTTTCAGTGAAACTGAGATCAGAGAGTATCTGGACAGCATTGAAGCAGTATACGAAATTCTGCCTAAAGATATTATAATTAAAAAATCAGCAGAACTGCTCAGTCAGGAAAATGTATTCGGTCTGTTTCAGGGAAGGATGGAATACGGTCCCCGTTCGCTTGGTGCCCGTTCGATCATCGGTGATGCGAGAAGCAGAACAATGCAGTCTGTGATGAATCTGAAGATAAAATTCAGAGAATCCTTCCGGCCTTTTGCTCCTGCAGTTCTGTATGAAAAAGTATCAGACTATTTTCAGATGAATTCCAGAAGTCCCTATATGCTTCTTGTGGCAGATGTTCAGGACAGGAAAAGAATACAGATGACCGAAGAGCAGGAAAAACTTTTCGGGATAGAAAAGCTGAATGTTCTGCGTTCTGAGATTCCTTCTGTCACGCATGTGGATTATTCTGCGCGGGTTCAGACCGTTCATAAGGAAACAAATCCTTTCTTTCATTCGCTGGTTTCTGAATTTGAAAAAATTACAGGCTGTGCTGTCCTTGTAAATACATCCTTCAATGTAAGAGGAGAACCGATCGTATGCACTCCTGAGGATGCTTACAGATGTTTTATGAGAACGGATATGGACTATCTGATCCTCGAAAATTTCCTCCTGGCAAAAAAAGAACAGCCGGTCAGAGAAAAAGACGACTCCTGGAAACAGGAATTTGAGCTCGATTAAAATGAAAAATAATGATTCTGTATTAAATCCGGAAAAGCAGAAAGAAGAATACAGGAAATTCGGTCTTATGGTCGGTTTTATTCTGACTGCAGTTTTCGGCTTAATGATTCCATATATAAAATCAAAGACAATAAATCCCTATTTTTCGGGAGTTGGACTTGTTCTGATGCTCACTGCTGCGGTATATCCTGCAGTGCTGAAGTATCCTTATAAAGTCTGGATGAAAATAGGTGAGGTTCTAGGATGGATCAATACGAGGATCATCCTGGGTGCAGTCTTCTTTATTGTCATTGCACCGATCGGAATACTCAGATCCATATTTGGTAAAAATCCTATGAAACCTGCCACTGATACAGAAAACTCTTTCCGCAAAAAATCGGAAGAGAGAGACTCAAATCATTTTGAAAAACCATTTTAGGAAAAACATATGCTTGATCTGATCAAAGATCTTTGGGAGTTTCTGAAAGTCAGGAAAAAATTCTGGCTCGCTCCGATTATTCTTCTTCTGCTTCTTCTTGGGGCGCTTCTTGTGCTGACTCAGGGTTCTGCAATATCCCCTTTTATTTATACACTGTTTTAGGAACTGATGACTCATCAAACTTCATTGACTGCAGCATTCAGGTCAGCTGTACAGAACAGAAATCTGATTGTTCAGATGTCCAAAAGAACCATACTTGCCAAATACAAAGGCTCGGTCTTCGGTTTTTTCTGGACATTGATCAATCCGCTGTTTATGCTGATTGTATATACATTTGCATTCAGTGTTGTTTTTAAATCCAGATGGGGACTGGCCAATGAAGGGCATTTCGATTTTGCTCTGATTCTTTTTGCCAGTCTGATTGTATTCAATATTTTTGCTGAGACAGTCAGAGATGCACCTACGATCATTACATCCAATGCAAGTTATGTAAAGAAGGTTGTGTTCCCGCTGGAGATTCTTCCGGTTGTAAGCCTGATTACTGCTCTCGTAAATGCTGGAACAAGCTTTGCTGTCATGTTTGTACTGATGGTACTGCTTGGAAATCCTGTTCATCCTACGATAGTCTATTTTCCTATAGTCATTTTTCCTATGATTCTCATTACACTGGGACTGACTTACATTCTTGCAGCGATTGGAGTGTTCCTTCGGGATATCAGTCATATAGTCAGCCATCTTACTACAATTCTTCTTTTTACCAGTCCCATTTTCTTTTCAATGGACAGGATTCCGGAAATGTTCAGAAAGTTTGCTTTCCTGAATCCTCTCGGACTGATCGTCGAAGAATCCAGAAAGGCGGTAATCTTCGGACATTCCCCTGACTGGAAGATTCTGGGATATTCCGCTCTGTTCGGGATATTCCTGTTATGGACAGGTTTTTATATTTTTCAGAGACTGAGAAAAGGTTTTGCGGATGTGCTGTAAATGGGTATATAAATGTTAAATAATAAATCTGTTTTAATTACAGGCGGAACAGGTTCTTTCGGAAAGAAATTTGTTTCAATGGTTCTGAAGAATTATCCTTCCGTCAAAAAGATTGTCATTTTTTCCAGAGATGAACTTAAGCAGTATGAAATGTCCCTGGAATATCCGGAAAAGGAATTTCCTCAGCTTCGTTTTTTTCTGGGCGATATCCGGGATAAGCAGAGATTTCTGTATGCTCTTGAGGGAATTGATTTTGTGATTCATGCAGCTGCATTGAAACAGGTGACAGCAGCTGAATATAATCCTTTTGAAGCGATCAAAACCAATGTAATAGGTGCTCAGAATGTGATTGAAGCCTGCATAGAGAGAGGTGTAAAAAAAGTTGTGGCTCTTTCTACTGACAAGGCAGCCGCACCGATCAATCTTTACGGTGCAACAAAACTCTGCTCTGACAAACTTTTTGTTGCAGGCAATTTTTTTAAGGGAAGTCATGATATCAAATTTTCTGTAGTGAGATACGGGAATGTGATGGGGAGCAGAGGGAGCGTAATTCCATTCTTTCTGAAAAAAAGAAAAGAAGGTTTTCTGCCGATCACTCATCAGGAAATGTCCAGATTCAATATTACTCTGGAAGAAGGGGTGAATCTGGTTTTTTATGCTCTGCAGAATATGTGGGGAGGCGAGGTTTTCGTCCCAAAGATTCCGAGCTACAATATTATGACGCTGGCAGAAGCAATTGCTCCCAAGATTGAAAAAAGAATGATTGGAATCAGACCAGGTGAAAAAATTCATGAAGAAATGATTACAGAAACTGATTCCTTAAATACAATTGAGTTTAAGGAGTATTTTGTGATACTGCCTTCCTTTCAGCCTCACTGGAGCATTGAAGAATTCAGAAAAACTTTCAATGGAGAATTCTGTCCCTCGAATTTTAAATACAACAGCGGATCAAATACAGATTGGCTGACTGAAGAAGATCTGCGTGATCAGATTCGACTCCACGTCGATCCCAACTTTGCAACTTCCTGGTAAGTATGAAAAGCAGGGATCATAAAGGGACGCAGTCCCTTTATACCGCCGGTAGGCTTTATACCCACGTGAAACGTGGGTTAAGACTGACTACGAAGCCTTTAGGCTGAGTAGTTAACAAACTTTACAATATGATACCATACGGAAAACAGAACATCAGTGAAGAAGACATCGCAGCTGTTGCAGATGTTCTTCGGTCAGATTTTCTGACGCAGGGACCTGCCGTTGAAAAATTTGAAAGAGAATTTGCTGAATACACCGAAGCAAAGTATGCCGTTGCTGTTTCGAATGCAACTGCAGCACTTCATCTCTCCTGTCTTGCTCTTGGACTCAAGTCAGGAGACAGTCTCTGGACATCTCCGATCACATTCGTTGCATCTGCGAACTGTGCTCTCTACTGCGGTGCTGATCCTGACTTCATCGATATTGATCCAAGAACTTATAATATAGATACTCTTTCATTATCAAAAAAGCTGATGACTGCAGAGTCAAAAGGCCGACTTCCAAAAATTGTCATACCTGTCCATTTCAGCGGTCAGCCTTGCGATATGGAATGCATTTACAGAATGTCCCATGACTATGGATTTAAGATTATTGAAGATGCATCTCATGCTGCCGGTGCATCTTACAAATCAAAAAAACTGGGTTCCTGTCAATTCAGTGATGTGTCTGTCTTCAGTTTTCATCCTGTAAAAGTGATGACCACAGGTGAGGGCGGGATGATTACAACGAATCAGAAAGAAATTTACGAAAAGCTGATTCGTCTTCGCAGTCACGGCATCACAAGAAATCAGGAACTGATGACTCAGAACGACGGAGGCTGGTACTATCAGCAGATTGATCTGGGATACAATTACAGGATGACAGATATACAGGCAGCCCTCGGTTCCAGTCAGTTGAAGCGGCTGGATGAGTTTGTTCGAAGAAGAAATGAAATTGCTGAAATGTATGATGAAGGTCTTCAGGAACTTGTGCTTACACCTCATACTCTTAAAGAAACGTATTCTGCTTTTCATCTTTATGTTATAAATACATTCAAAAGAAAAGAACTCTACGATTATCTCAGAACAAAGAATATTTTCTGTCAGGTGCATTACATTCCTGTTCATACACAGCCTTATTATAAAAACCTTGGGTTTAAAGACGGAAATTTCCCGAATGCTGAAAAAGCATATTCAAGAATACTCAGTCTGCCTATGTATTACGGTCTGACAGATGCTCAGGTGAAATATATTATATCCTGTATCAGGGAATTTTTCGGGAAATGAAAACATCACTCTGTGTTATTACTGCACGAGGCGGATCAAAACGGATACCTAGAAAGAATATCAGGGATTTCTGCGGAAAACCTGCTGTTGCGTATGCAGTTTATGCTGCCTTGAATGCCGGTTTTTTTTCAGAAATAATGGTTTCTACAGATGATGCCGAGATCGCAGAAACTGCAGAAAGTTTTGGTGCAAAAATTCCATTTTTCAGAAGTCTTCAGAATTCAAATGATTTTGCCTCTACCTCAGATGTTATTCTTGAGGTTCTGGAGGAATATAAAAAGAGAAATATAAGCTTTGATTATGTGTGCTGCTTATATCCCATTGTCCCTCTGTTAAGGAGTGAAAGAATCGCAGAAGCATGGAAAATGATTAATGAAGAAGATTTTGATTCTGTTTTTCCTGTGATGCAGTTCAGTGCTCCCATACAGAGAGCCTTGAGGATTGATTCAGACAGCAGAGTGAGAATGTATTTTCCTGAAAACATCAACAAGAGGTCCCAGGATCTTCCTAAAGCGTACTATGATGCTGGACAGTTTTATATGCTTAATACAGACAGGTTTCTCGCTCAGAGAAAAATTTGGACAGACAATACCGGATGTATAATTCTGAATGAACTTGAAGCACATGATATTGATAATGAAGAAGACTGGAAAGCTGCAGAATTTAAGTACAGCTATATAAAGCACAGGAATGAATGATTTCAAGCGGTTCTCAGGTTCATAAGGAATCGATTATTTTTACAGAGGTTTTAAAAAAGGGCGGATTCGGGCATTTTTTTCGGTGTTCAGCTCTTTATGAGAAAATGCTCAAATATGGTTTGAAAGTGCGTTTCATCGCATACACAGATTTTGATCTATATGAAATTTCTGCTTCATTTTCTTATGAGCGTCTGAACTGGACGGATACTGATGCTTTAATGAAATTTTTTGGTAATGAAAAATTAATGACAGCAGTAGTTGATTCTTATACTGCAGATTTGTCTGTTTATAACGTCATAAGCAGGAACTGTGAAATAATGGTCTGCTTAGATGATTTTCAGAGACTCTCATATCCTTCCGGGTGCATTATTTTGAATCCGGGAATTTTCGGCGATAAGGAAAATTATCAGGAAAGAGAAAGTTTTATTCTAGGCGGCATAAAATATGCTCTGCTCAGGACTGAGTTTACTGAAAGTCTGCAGAATGAAATTCCTGGAGACAATGAAAGACATTCAGTTCTGATTACTGTCGGAGGATCTGACAACTTGGGCGTCACTCCTTTACTGATTGAAGAGACAAGAAACATATACCCTGATTTGGAGATCAATGTCATAGTCGGAGCAGGTTTTCAGAATACAGATGAAATTAAGGCAAAGCTTGACAGTAAAATAAAACTTCATTTCAGGCTTTCTGCTCGAGATATTGCGATTTTAATGAAAAAATCATTATTTGCTGTCACAGCCGGCGGACAGACTCTGTATGAGCTTTCCTGTGCCGGCACACCTATGCTGGTTGTTCAGACGGCTTTAAACCAGCAGAAAAATATACAGGGTTTTCTGGAGAAAGGAGAAATTTATTTCGTTGGCAGACCTGACGATGAAGATTTCAGAGAAAATCTGAGAACCGGATTGACTTTCTTTCAGACAGTAAAGAGTGAAAAAAAGGAAGCTGTGATTGACGGACTTGGGGCATCAAGGGTTGTTGAAAAAATTCTTTCCTTGTGTAATCCGTGAACAGATTACGAGCATTATCTCTTTTACTGTGCGCTGCTGTATATTAAGAATACGATGCGTCAGCTGTTTTTATAAATTAAATACCGGAGCATAATATTTTATGTCTGCATCAGAGAAATTTAAGACACCGCAGGAAGAATTCTGGGCTGGAAGTTTTGGCACGGACTACATCTACAGGAATGACAGTAAGGAACTGTTGGCGTCAAACCTGAGTTTTTTTTCAAAAGCACTTAAACAAGCCGGTAAAATCAGCTCCTGTCTGGAGTTTGGGGCTAATATAGGAATGAATTTGAGGGCATTGAAACTTCTGTTTCCGGATATGAAGCAGGCGGGTATTGAAATCAACGCAGATGCTGCGCAGATTCTGGGAGAGGGTATAGGCAGAGAAAGTGTTTTCAGTGGTTCAATTTTTGATTATCCAGTCAAGGATATATATGATTTAGTTTTAATTAAGGGAGTACTGATACATATTAACCCTGATATGCTCAATGCGGTGTACGAGAAACTGTATGAGGCTTCCGGAAAATATATACTGTTGTCTGAATATTACAATCCTTCTCCAGTATCCATTTCCTACAGAGGTCATTCTGACAGATTGTTTAAAAGAGATTTTGCGGGAGAACTGATGGAGAAATATACTGATCTTGATCTGGTGGACTATGGTTTTGTATACAGGAGAGACAAGTCTTTTCCTCAGGATGATGTTACTTGGTTTCTTATGAAGAAGGGAAAATGAAATGCTGAAATACTGTAAACGCTGCATAATGCCTGATACAAAGCCTGATCTTCATTTAGATGATGAGGGAATCTGCAATGCCTGCAGATCTTATGAGAAGAGAAAAGAAATAGACTGGGCAAAAAGAAAAGCAGAGCTGGAAGTTGTTCTTGAACGCTACAGAAAAAATGGATCTAATTGGGACTGCATTGTGCCTGTCAGCGGCGGCAAGGACAGTACTTACCAGGTTATTCGAATGCTGCAATTGGGATTGAATCCTCTTTGCGTCACTTCAACCACTTGCGATCTTTCTCCGCTAGGGAGAAAGAATATAGAGAATATAAAAAAACTTGGTGTGGATTATGTAGAGTTTTCTCCGAATCCTATCATCAGGGCTAAATTGAATAAAATTGGTCTGACCGAAGTAGGAGATATTTCATGGCCTGAACATATAGGAATTTTTACAATTCCAGTCAGAGCTGCTGTTCAGTACAATATTCCTCTGCTGGTTTGGGGCGAGAATTCTCAAAATGAATACGGCGGACCTGCTTCCGCAGCAGAAAACAACGTACTGAACAGAAAGTGGCTGGAAGAATTCGGCGGACTGCTTGGACTCAGGGTTTCTGATTTGACTGAGGTTTACGGGATCCCTAATAAACATCTCCTGCCATATCAGTATCCGTCTGATGAGGAACTGAAAAGAGTGGGAGTGACAGGTCTGTTTTTAGGATATTATATCCCCTGGGATGGCTTGTCGAATGCTCTGATTGCTCAGGCAAACGGATTTTCTGCATATTCGGATTCAGTCGAGGGCTCAATGGTAAATTATGAAAACTTGGACAACCATCAGACGGGCATACATGATTATTTCAAATTTCTTAAGTTTGGATTCGGGAGAGCTACGGATATTGCCTGTCTGCATCTGAGACGAGGAAGGATCACAAGACAGGACGCTCTGGAAATTGTTAAAAAACAAGACGGCAAGTTTCCTTGGACATATTTAGGGAAGGATTTGAAAGATATTCTTGATCCTCTGGATATGACGGTGGATGAGTTCATTAAAGTCTGTGATAGATTTACAAATAAGCGAGTTTTCAAAAAGAACTCAGCCGGTGAACTGCTGAAGGATAAATACGGTAATCTTACAAAAGTAAATTATGACAATGAATAATGATTTATTATCCAGGTGCTGATTGAAAACTGCAGTCATCAATTATGGTATGGGCAATTTAGCTTCTGTAAAAAGAGCATTTGAAGATTTAGGTGCAGATGTTTTTATTGCGAATTATCCTGATGAACTTTTTTCTGCACATAAAATAATTCTTCCTGGTGTCGGTGCATTTGCAGAAGGGATGGAAAGACTGAGAAAATACGGATGGGAAGAAAAGATCAGAGAACTGATGAATACTGAAAGATCTTTTTTGGGAATTTGTCTGGGGATGCAGATGCTTGCCTCTCAAGGATATGAAGGCGGGGAGACACAGGGTTTAGGCTTGATTCCGGGAACTGTTGAAAGGCTGGATGTATCCGGATGCAGATTACGAATTCCTCATGTAGGATGGAATGAGGTGAGAATACTCCAAAATCATAAGATCTTCGAAAAAATTCCGGACAGTTCCGATTTCTATTTTGTTCACAGTTATTCATTCAGGGAGAAGGATATATCTGCACGAATCGCAAGTGTAAATTACGGTGTAGAATTGTCTGCAGTTGTCTGCAGAGAAAATGTGATCGGCTGTCAGTTTCATCCTGAAAAAAGTTCTAAAGTCGGACGGCAGTTTTTGCGTAATTTTTTGAGTCTCTGAATATGCTGAAAACTAGAATTATTCCTACACTTCTTTGGAAAAATTTAGGCCTTGTAAAGGGAGTAGGTTTTAACAGTTGGAGAAGAATAGGTTCTATATTGCCGGTCTTGAAAGTTTTCAATTCCAGGGATGTTGATGAGCTTGTGCTTTTGGATATAACTGCTTCCGTTGAAAACAGTTTTCCTGATATAGATCTGATCAGAGATTATTCAGCAGAATGTTCTGTCCCTTTTACTGTCGGAGGAGGGATAAATGATCTGTCGCAGATCACATCTCTCCTTCATGCGGGTGCTGACAAAGTTGTAATCAATTCAGCTGCGTACAGCAGTTTAGATTTAATAAGAAAAGCGTCTCAAAAATTTGGAGCACAGTGTATTGTAGCCGGGATTGATTTCAGAAAGGAAGAGGACGGATCATATCGGTGCTGGAGTCATTCAGGCACCGTTAAAACAGACAAAGAACCTTCTGAATGGGCGGAAACATTGGCTGCTGCCGGTGCAGGGGAAATCCTGCTTACATCTATTGACAGAGACGGAACAATGACAGGTTATGATCTTGATGTTATAAAACTTGTTTCGTCTTCTGTAAATATTCCAGTCATTGCCTCCGGCGGGGCGGGTAATTTTCAGCATATGATAGATGCTGTAAAATCAGGTGCATCAGCAGTATCAGCTTCCAGCATTTTTCAATTTACAGAGTTTACTCCATACGGAGCAAAAGCTGCAATGCAGGAATCAGGTATTGCAGTTCGCAGAAACTACAGTATCTGAAGCGAAGAACAGATTTATGCATCAGGCAGGGGAATTAAAATACAGAAAAGCTGAGATAAAAGATAAAGATCTTTATTTTAAATGGGTAAACGATCCAGAAGTAAGAAAACTGTCTTACAGTAAAGACGTTATTCTGTATTCAGATCATTCCAGCTGGTTTGAGAAGAAAATTAATGACAGCGATTCCCTGCTTCTGATTTTTTTTGATCTGCACGAAGTTCCTCTCGGTCAGGTAAGGATAGATTTTCACAGAGACACAGGAAATCATATCATCAGTGTCTCAGTGGATAATGCATTCAGAGGGAAAGGTTTTGGTTCTGCTGTGATCCGCTCTGCCTGCGAGTTTTACTGCAGTCAGAAGCACTGTGAAATAATTACTGCGTATATATTCAGCTCGAACAGAGCCTCAGCCAGAAGTTTTCTAAAAGCAGGATTTGTCTTTGAAAGTGAAAAAATAATACAGGATATCCCAAGCTCGGTAATGGTTAAAAAATGTTAAAAATTGGAAATCAGTCAGTCGGCAGAGAGCATAAACCTTTTCTTATCGCTGAGATGTCTGGAAATCATAATCAGTCACTGGAGAGGGCTCTTGAAATTGTAGATGCGGCAGCTCAGGCAGGAGTTCAGGCAGTCAAACTGCAGACATATACTGCAGATACTATTACTATTGATAAAAAAGACGGAGAGTTCTTCATTTCGAATCCGGACAGTCTATGGAAGGGAAGCTCGCTTTATGATCTCTATAAAGAAGCTTATACTCCCTGGGAATGGCATAAGCCTATTATGGCCAGAGCGAAAGAGAAAGGGCTGATCTGTTTCAGTTCTCCCTTTGATTTTACTGCGATAGATTTTCTGGAAGAGCTGGGAGTTGAAGCATATAAAATTGCATCATTTGAGAATGTAGATTTGCCGCTGATTAAAAAAGCAGCAGGCACCGGCAAACCTATCATCATTTCAACCGGGATGGCAGGCATTGCAGAAATTGCAGAGGCTGTGGAAACTGTACGTTCAACAGGAAATAATCAGCTGATACTGTTAAAATGCACCAGTACGTATCCTGCATCCCCGGAAAATACAAATATACTTACTGTTCCCAGTATGAGAGAGCTGTTCAACTGTGAAGTGGGACTTTCAGATCATACGATGGGAATAGGGGTCTCGGTGGCATCCATAGCCTTGGGTGCATCTGTGATTGAGAAACATTTTACACTGAGCCGTAAAGACGGGGGGGTTGATTCAGCTTTTTCAATGGAACCGGAAGAAATGCATCAGCTTGTAATTGAATCAGAAAGAGCCTGGCAGTCATTGGGGAAAGTCAGTTATGGACCGACAGAAAAAGAAAAAGCTTCTCTTGTATTTCGCCGTTCTTTATATGCTGTTGAAGATATAAAAGCAGGTCAGGTTTTCTCTGAAAAAAATCTTCGTTCTATTCGGCCAGGATTAGGTCTTCCGCCTAAATTTATTAATCAGTTTTTAGGAAGAAAAGTAAATAAAGATATTAAAAGAGGAACTCCTCTTGCTTGGGATATGTTAGGCTGATATGAAGATTCTTGTGTTTGCACCTCATTCTGGAATTTGGGTTCATGCTTTTCCGGAAGCCTTGCTTGCGGATTCCCTTAGATCTTTGGGAAATCAAATTGAGTATATTGTCTGCGAAAAAGACTTGTCCGGCTATTGTATTACTATGAGTGCTTATGGATATCATTTTGATTCTGATATTTCCACTAAGGAACAAGCCTGCAGCTGGTGTATATCCAAACGCAGCTTTTTAACGGAAAAATTCCATTTTAATTCTTCCAAAATTTCTGACTTTTCTTCTGCGGAAGAAATCAGTGAAATCAGAAAATTTTCTGAAACGGAAAAACTGGACAAGTTAATTGTTTACGAGGAGGATTCGGTAAAAATTGGAAGAGCAGCACTGTATGACGTTCTCCTGAAGTATAAAAAAAACAGTCTGAGTTTTAATCCGGCAGAGGAAGCAGCATACAGAGTATCGTTTTATAATACTTTGTTAAGCAGGCGATCCTGCGTGAAATGGATGGAAAAATTCTCTCCAGATGCTGTCATAATCTATAATACTTTTTACGCAGTCAACAGAGTGGTTGGACTGGAATGTGAAAGGAAGAAAATCCCTGTATATACAATTCACGCAGGAGACATTTTTTCTGACCGTCTCTCTCGATTAATGATAATGAAAGACAATATATTAAAAAATTATTATGATATGAAGAGTGCCTTTGTTGTTGGAGACAGGAATATTTTCTACAGTAAAAAAACTGTCAGCGAATACTTAGGCCACATACAGGAGCTTTTGTCAGGTCAGCATTTTTCTGTATATTCTTCCGGTGTAAGCAGTTCTAAGAATAATATTAAGGATTTTTTTGGATTAAAAGACGGACAGAAGCTGGTAGTAGCAACAATGAGCAGTTATGATGAGGTATATGCAGCTGAGCAGGCTGGTTTTGCTGATTATTCTTATAAAGGTATTTATAAAAATCAGATAGAATGGCTTGAAGATATCATTTCTTTTTTCAGAGAAAGGCAAGATTTGTTTTTGGTGATTAGAATACACCCTAGAGAATTTCCAAACAAGAGAGAAAAGTATTCTTCTGATCATGGACTAAAAGTAAAGGCCTTGCTTGTTGATCTCCCCTCAAATTGCAAAGTAAATCTTCCTGAAGACAGCATATCACTTTATTCACTTGCCTTGGAGGCTGACCTTTTTTTGAATGCATGGTCAACAGCAGGAGAAGAGATGGCTGTTTTCGGCCTCCCTGTCCTTCTCTTTGATTCAGAAATTGCTCTTTACCCAGCTGTCATTAATGTTCTCGCAAAGGATAGAGAAGATTATTTTTCTAAAATTGACACTCTAATCGAATACAATCTGACTAGAAATGAAATCGAAAACTGTCTTCAATGGCTTTCATATAAATTCAATTATACGACTTTTTCAATAGCGGAAAGCTATTCTGAGAAAAAAATTGAGGACAGATATCTTTCATTTTTTCAATTAATTTCTTACAAATATAGAAAATGGAAAATAAAAGAAAAATCCGTGCCTAAAGAAGAAGAAGATATTCTCCTGAAGGCGAATACTCTGAAAGCCGCAAAGTATGTAAGAAAACTTATTGAGAGAGATAAAGAAAGTCTGTATGAAATTCCAGAGTTTATAAGTAGTTTCAAAAGAGAAAATCCGAAAGCAGTAACGGAATACTTTGTAAAAGAGTTTGTTAAACTGCATAAAAAGGTTTATGGTAAAGAAACCTATGATAACTCAAGACTGAAAAAAAGATGGGAAGTCATTTTAGGTGAGCATAATGAACAATAATGATCAGAATATATCTGTCAGAATATCCAACGTCAGTAAGATATTTCACATTTATGAGCGTCCTGAAGACAGATTAAAACAGGCCGTATTAGGCAGAATTACAGGAAAGAAATATTATCGCGAGTTTACTGCATTGGATAATGTCAACTTTGAGCTGAAAAAAGGAGAATCTATCGGACTGATTGGAAGAAATGGAGCAGGAAAATCAACTCTTCTGCAAATTATTGCAGGAACACTCGCACCGACTTCCGGTGAAGTTATTGTAAATGGTCGAGTGAATGCGTTGCTGGAGCTTGGTTCCGGTTTTAATCCTGAATTTACAGGAAGAGAGAATGTCTATTTGAACGGATCTATTTTAGGTTTTTCTAAAGAAGAAATCGATGCAAAATTTGATGAGATACACAGATTTTCTGAAATTGGAGAATTCATTGATCAGCCTGTAAAGACGTATTCAAGCGGAATGTTTGTAAAGCTGGCCTTTTCTGTTCAGGGAATGCTTGAGCCGGATATTCTGATTGTAGATGAAGCACTCAGTGTAGGTGATGTTTTTTTTCAGAGAAAATGTGCAAAACTTATCCAAAAACTGCTGGAAGGAAATACAACTTTCATTTTCGTCTCTCACTCTATGCAGTCCATCATTTCATACTGCAAAAAAACAATGTTATTGCATAAAGGAAAGACATTGTTTTACGGGGACTCGATCAAAGCTTCCTCACTTTATTACCAGATAGAGCGTTTAGGCGAGGACGAAATTAGAAAACTCGCTGAAACTGCATATTCACTTGAGAAAGAAAGTGAGCAGAATAAATTGGATCTTGTAAATATTTCAAACACTTCTCCGGATGACTGGCCTGAATTATCATACTTCACACCGGTGGTAAAAAAACAGATTGTAGATGGAGATTTTGAGAAAGCAGAACTCATTTCCTTATGTCTGTGCAATTCAGAAAATGAACCGTCTCAAAACTTTACAATGAAGGATTACGCTTATTTTTATTTTATTGTAAGGGCAAAGACAGATATGGATTGTCCGGTAATCAGTTTTTCGATATTGAATAAAATGAATATTACTTTATATGGCCGTTATTCGTATCAGTTTGACAGTCTCGATTATAAAAAGTCAAGTTTTAAAGCTAATGAAATTCTGAGAATAAAGTTGAAAGTCCGTTTAGATCTGACACCTGAAACATATATTTACTTTTTCTCTTTTCATACGATGTATGAATTTGATCTGCAAAATGTTGATACATTAGATCATATAGAATGCGTAGAAAAGACACAAAATTTATTCACCGTTCAGGCAGAAAGTTTTTCTGTACAAAAACCTAAAACTGGAATTTATATGCCTTTTAATGGCGCATCTGATCTTCCATCAGAACTGTTTTTTACTTAAGAAATTATACACTTTTTGTGTAATTTAGAAAGCCGACAGCTGCTTCAGCTGTTCATAAAATTTAAAAAAAATTATCAAAGAAAACTAAAATAGAAGATATTCAGCAGAGCAGTTATAAATATCAAAAACAAACATATATTATATCACTTTTTATTTATTGTGCAGGGCTTTAACGGTAAATCTCCTCGGAAACGGAATCTGTGTCTGCACTTCATTGGAAATTCTGAAATTATGCAAATCAGTTAAAAAAAATTAGGCGGTGAATCGTATGAATACACGAAATAAGTGGATAGATGTCTTAAAAGGAATGATAAAGTTTCTTTTTACCGGAATAAACAGTAACAGTGCTTATCAGAGTATGATAAGTTTATTCTGCAGTACGTCTGGAAAATCCAGTGACAGACTGCATCGAATTGTATCGTTTTTCAGGCCAATGAAAAAGTTTTCATCAGGAAGTGTATTTAAGGATGTTTCTGAAGAAAGAATCAAGAGCATTACACATGATTTGAATACGAAGGGTTTTCATGTGCTGAATGAAAAACTTCCTGAATCATTGCTGAAGAATCTTATTTCATATGCTGAGAACAGTTTAATGGAGCCGGAATACCCATCTGGGCATCCAGATTCGCAAAAAGTCTACAAATTAAAATATGACAGGGAAAACATAAAAACCATACGTTATCATTTTCCTGAAGATGAAATTATTAATATTCCTGAATATCAGAAATTGATGACCGACAATCTCTTTTTGAGTGTTGCACAGTCGTATCTTCAGTGTCTTCCTTATGCCGATGTTTCTGCATTCTGGTGGCTGACAGACTATTCAAAAATTCCGGATGCTCAAGCTGCTACGATGTGGCATTTTGATATGGATAGAATAAAGTGGCTCAAAATCTTTGTTTATCTGACGGATGTTACTGAAGAAACAGGACCGCATACCTTTGTGGAAGGCAGTCATCTTTCAGGAAATATTCCTTCTAATCTCCTTCAATATGGTTATGCCAGACTGACTGATGAGATGATAGAACAGAGCTATGCGAAAGAAAAAGTACATTCATTTACTGCTCCTAAGGGAACGATAATATTTGAAGATACAAAGGGTCTGCATAAGGGAACACCTGTGATAAAAGGTGAGAGACTCATTCTTCAGCTTCAGTTCAGTGATTGGGGTTTTGGCGGAATTTATCCAGTGCGGAAGTTCAAGTCATTTGCCGAAAGTAATATTGAAAAATTCATTAAAAGTAACAAGAAAATATACAGCAGATTCCTCTAAGATATGCTGGAGTTCAATGAGACGAAAATAAAAGGAGCATACATTCTTTCATCTGATGTATTTTCAGATGAAAGAGGTCTCTTCTTCAGAATGTTCTGCAGTGAAGAGTTGAGCAGTATTGGAATGACTGCAGAAATTAAGCAGATAAATTTTTCCTTTACAAAAAAAAAGGGAACAGTCAGAGGAATGCATTTTCAATATCCCCCGAGGGCGGAGACAAAGATTGTCAGATGCATAAAGGGGACAATACTGGATATTGCTGTTGACCTGCGTCGAAATTCACCAACTTTCGGTCAGTATGCAGCTGTTGAGCTGAGTGCAGAGAACAGGTTTTCCCTCCTTATACCTGAGGGCTGTGCTCATGGATTTCAGACTTTAGAAGATGATATTGAAATGATATACTTTCATACGGAATTGTATTCTAAGGAGTGTGAAGGTGGTCTGTCATATAATGATCCGTTTCTCGGCATCGACTGGCCGCTGCCGGCTGTCAATGTATCCGAAAGAGACAGGAGTTTTCCGTTTATGGATAAAACATTCAGGGGGATAAAAATTTGATTTGCAGAGCCTGCGGTACAGTGACTGAAACGGAGTTTGCGGATTTGGATTTTGCGCCCGCTTCCAATTCGTTTTTGAAGAAAGAAGATCTTCTTCTTCCTGAAAATTATTATCCTCTGAAACTGTTTGTATGTCCTGATTGTTTTCTTGTGCAGACTGATGAAGTGAAGAAAAGCACAGAAATATTTTCAGAGGACTATGTATATTTTTCATCTTTCTCGAAAACTTGGCTGGAACATTCCAAAAGATATGTTGAAATGATTCTGGAAAGATTTCCGGCAAGTCCGGAAACTCTTGTGATGGAAATTGCATCCAATGACGGTTATCTTCTCCAGTATTTTAATGAAAGAAAAATTAATGTGCTTGGAATTGAGCCGACTCATTCCACTGCAGAAGCAGCCCGAAAAAAAGGGATTGAATCACTGGAAAGATTTTTTGGAAGGGAACTGGCAGATGAACTTTCTCAGACAGGGAGAAAAGCGGATCTTCTGATCGGCAACAATGTATTTGCTCACGTACCCGACATCAATGATTTTACTGCAGGGATGAAAACTGTTTTGAAGTCTGAGGGAGTCATTACTCTCGAATTTCCTCATCTTTTAAATCTTGTCAGAGAAAACCAGTTTGATACAATTTATCATGAGCACTATTCTTATCTTTCACTGATAACAGTGGAGGGGCTTTTCAGGAAATATGGACTGGAGATTTTCGATGTTCAGGAAATTCCTACTCACGGAGGTTCCCTTCGGATATTTGGAAAGCATAATTCGGACAGTTCCAAGCCTGTCTCTTCCAATGTAGGTGAGCTTTTGAAAAAGGAAATCGATGCCGGGATGAAGGATCTGGAGTTCTACAAAGGTTTTCAGCAGAAAATGTTCAGAATAAAAACTGATTTTCTCCAGTTTCTTCTGGATGCAAAAAGAGACGGAAAGAAGACTGCCTCTTACGGTGCGGCTGCAAAGGGAAATACTCTTTTGAACTACTGCGGAATAAAAAAGGATATGATTTATTTTACTGTGGATGCCTCGCCTGTCAAGCAGGGAAGGTTTCTTCCAGGATCTCATATTCCCGTTGTAAACGAGTCCTTTATTCGGGATATAAAACCTGACTATATCATTATATTCCCCTGGAATATAAAAAAGGAAATCGAAAACCAGCTTCAGTATATCCGGGAATGGGGCGGAAAGTTGGTAATCGCAGTGCCGAGACTGGAGGTCTGGTGAAAAAGCTTCTTCTGAGTGGAGCTTCCGGTTATCTAGGCAGGAATTGCATTCCATTTCTTCTAAGCAGGTCTTTTACTGTCACTGCGCTTTCATCTGGAAAAACTCAGATTACAGGAATTCGCACCATACAATGTAATTTACTCACAGACAATGTGCGTCATATTATAGAAGAAGAGAAGCCTGATTTTCTTCTTCACTTTGCATGGTATGCCGAGCATGGAAAATTTTGGGAGTCTGAAGAAAACATAAAATGGTTGAGTGCTACTGCGGCTTTAGTTTCCGATTTTTTTGCATCAGGCGGAAAGCGTGCGGTTATCGCGGGTACCTGTGCAGAATATGATTGGTCTTACGGATATTGCAGAGAATACGACACTCCGGCTTCCGCTTCAACACTGTACGGAGCCTCAAAGAATGCTGTGTGTGTTATTCTTGAGCAATTGAACAAAAAGTATCAGAGAGAATTGGCCTGGGTCAGAATTTTTCATTTATTCGGAGGTTCGGAAAATCCAAATCGTTTAGTCCCTTACGTAATTCAATCATTATTGAATAATGAAAAAGCCGTTTGCAGCAAGGGGACGCAGCTCAGAGATTTTCTCCATATCGAAGATGCAGCATCAGCTTTTGCTGCAATTACAGATTCGGATGTCACTGGGATCATAAATATTGGAAGCGGCAGTCCGGTGACTATCAGGGAACTGGTTATGAAGATAGGAAAATTAATTAGTAAAGAAGATTTGGTAATCTGTGAACGTGAAATATCCGATAATGACCCATTGGTCTTAATTCCTTCGTTAAGCAGGCTTTTTAATGAGGTAGGCTGGAAACCTGCATTCACTGTCGAAGAAGGACTGCAAAAAACAGTAAACTTTTGGAAAAGCAGAATCATTTTATGAAAAAAAAGAAACTAAT
>JBPOJG010000423.1:0-16264 GCA_052033835.1 Spirochaetota bacterium | reverse complement strand
AATTACTGCAGTCTTTTCCCCCCTGAACTCAGGTTTTTCGAAAGATTCAGAAATCGGAAATGACTTTATTTCTGAATTGGAAAGAGCCAGGTTTCTGTAAAACAGATATTCCTCACTTTCGTTTTTTCCGTCCCGAAAGAATACTGTCGTGTCCCTGCCTTCCGAGGCAGAAAGATGAGCCAGTGCAAATCCGTCACCCCCGTTGTTCCCTGATCCTGAAAATATAATGATTTTATAACCTGAAGTGATTTTTCTTATTTTCTGCCAGACGGAAGCTCCGGCCATTCCCATCATAACTTTTCCGGGAATTTTTTTCTTATCCATTGTATAGGAATCAAGTCTTCTGTTTTCCTCAGAGAGAAAAATGTTCTTTTTTTTTATTTCCATTCGTACAGTTCCATATGACCCGATTCAATTCTGACCGAATATATTCCGGATTTGGATGCATACGTTTCTCTCCAGAGATTTCTAGGCTGGAAGAATTTCAGTTTCCTGTTCTGAATATGGATTCCGTTTCTGTCATGAAGCTGAAGTCTGACTGAATTTCCGTTTTTTTCTGTTTCCCGTATGTAAAAACTGCCGTCATCTCTGATGCTGAACAGAATTTCTGCAGGATCCTGACCTTCTTTCAGAAGTTCTTTCTTTTTTTCTTTATTATAATAGTACTTATATATTCTTCTGAATTTGAATCTCTGGTCTGAAATGTCTGAAAAAGTAAATGCAGCAAGGGCATATTCTCCGTAATACTCCGGGAGGATTTTTTCAAGCGAGATTCTGTATTTTGCCTTTTCCTCTTCAAATCCTGAAGACATTTCCGATTCTTTGAGCTGACCGGTCAGGTTTCCTTTTTCAAACATTCCCAGGATCAGTTCTTCTGATTCTCTGTGAACAACAAAAAGTTTTCTTCCGGGTCCCGAGTGCATGGAATCAATGAAGCTGAAAGGTGCTGAGTTCACTCCGCCTTTTCCCAGAATTTCCATCAGTTTGTTGTCTCTAGAAAAATGAAAAATGTAAGAGGGGACAGACATTGGACTCCTGAAAGTAAAATACCCGCTTTCCTGATGAAAGTAATCTCTTTTTTCTTCCGGGCTTTCCTTCTGCTCTGTTATTCTCGACTGAAGATAGAGATCTTCCTCGGAACCCAGTTCGGAAAGACCAATATTCTGTACAGGAGCAGTAACAAACCTGGAAGTTTCATCTGCTTTCTTTCGTCCGATGGAATAATCCAGTCTTCCATTTCGAAAGAATACTTTCAGAACTGAGTTCCTGAAGTCGGAGATATAGATTCTGTCCGGACCGACAGGGATATGGATTGGAAAGTTCATCAATGAGTTGTTCGAAAGATCCGCCTGAATTGTATCAGGTGCGGATCCGATTTTCAGCTGAGCAATTTTTTCCGGTTTCAGAGAATCTGACTTCCAGAGAAAACATCCGCTGAAGAGAATTAAGTAAAAGCAGCATAATATCTGATTCATCTAGATACACACTTCTTTTTTTGCTTTACACAGCAAGCCTGTTTTCTAATGTGTACATTTTAGCTGGTTTATTCTTAAATAAACCGTTTAAAGGCGACATTGCTGAACGAAGAACTGCTGACAGATATACTGAAGGATGAAATCAAATTTCCCCTAGACCTGTATTCTTTTAAGCTTGTTCGAAAAAGCAGTCATTTTTTAATTGAAATTGCACTAGACAATTTAGAAAACCGTTTTGGGTCAGTGTCTCTTGCTGATTGTGAGGAATTATCTAAAAAACTTACAGTCAGGCTTGATGAGCTGTATCCGGAAGAAAACTATACACTTCAGATTTCTTCGGCTGGTGCGGAAAGGCAGCTTAGGCTTCCGAAAGATCTTTATCGATTTAAGGATCTGCCGATGAAGATGTTTTTTTTAGATTCGACAGGCATGTCACGGAGCGGAATTTTTAATATTCTGCATTTGGATGAAAAGGAAATTGAAATTCAGACCTATTCAGGCAGGAAGAATCCTGGCGGGAAAAAGTCTGCAAAAAAAGGGGAAGTTTTCAAATTACAGATCTCTGATGTTCAAAGAGGGAATCTGTATATGGAATTTTGAATTATGGCGGCAAGAAACACTACTACTGTAGAAACTAATCTATATGAGGCTGTGCAGCAGTTCTGCGCTGAACGAGGGCTTTCCAAAGAATCTGTTTTAAGTATAATCAAAGAATCCTTGGTGACTGCCTACAGAAAAAAAATTGGAATCGATTCTGAAGAATTTGTGGTTTCTGCAGAATTAAGTGATAAGAACGAAGTCATCATTGTGGTGAATAAGACTGTCGTAGCCAAACCTTCCAATCAGGCCGATGAGATATCATTGGATGAAGCAAGAACTCAGTTTCCTGAAGCAGAGATAGGGGAGCAGGTTCAGTACAAAGAAAAACCTGTGGAACTTTCCAGAATCATTTCCAATCAGGCAAGACAGATTGTATTTCAGAGATTGAAAGAAATGGAAAGAGAACTTCTTTTCAAGGAATACAAGGCAAAAGAAGGCGAACTGACTCACGGATACTTTCAGAGATGGATCGATAAAGACATTATGAGCATTGATCTCGGGAAAGTGGAAGGGATTATGCCTCGAAAAGAACAGAATCCTGGCGAAAAATATAAGTCCGGTGATCGTCTGAAAGCAATTATTTCAAGAGTCGAATTAAAGAGGGATAAGTTTAAGGATACTGGACTTGTCATTACCCTTTCTAGAGCATCCGGTGATTTCGTTAAAAAGCTTTTTGAAATGGAAATTCCGGAAATTTATGACGGTATCGTAAGAATAGTGAATATTGGAAGAATTCCTTCCATTCGAACTAAAATAGTGGTTCAGGCATCCAGAAGAGATATAGACCCTGTAGGCGCCTGTGTGGGTATGAAAGGCGTGAGAATTCAGTCCATCGTAAGAGAACTGGGGAGTGAGAGAATCGATATTATCGAATACTCTGATGATCCTGTAGAATACATTACGAATCTGATTTCTCCTGCAAAACCGTCCGATGTAAAGATTGACATTAAGAACAGAGAGGCTATTATCATAGTTCCTGATGCTTCTCTGTCTCTGGCAATCGGAAGCAGCGGGTCAAATGTGAAGCTTGCATCTCAGCTTTCTTCTTTTAAACTGGATATTAAATCAGTTTCTCAGTACAATGAAGATTTATCATCTCCCGAAGCAAGGGCTAGGCTTGAGAAACTCTTCAGTTCAAAACAGGAAGATTCAGATTCTGAAGAGAATTTTGAGTCCGATGATGAAGGAACTCAATTGAGTGAAATTCCAGGACTAAGCAGAAGAGTAATTGATCTGCTTAAATCTGGCGGTGTAAATGATGTGGAAACCCTGATAGAGATGAGTCAGGATGACCTTGCGAGAATAAAAGGCGTCGGCCCGACTACCGCAGAGCAGATCATGAGACTGCTCCGCGATTCTGTGGAGCTGGTGGAGGAAGCCTGATTTTTATGGACAACAACAAAAACAAAGAATCCATCAAGCAGCAGCTTGGCGGTGGTGAAACAAAGAAGAAGATCATTATCAAAAAGAAAAGTTCTTCTGGAGAAGAAGTGAGAGAGTCTTCTTCCAAGCCTGATTTGGACTCTTTGATTGCAGCAGAAAAGAAAAAGCAGGATCAGTCAAAAACTGAGCAGAATAAATCTGTACAGTCCTCCTCGCCGAAGCAGAATTCTGCAATTAATAAAATATTCGCTGAAAAGGATAAAAGAGATATTATTATTGAAAGACCTGTTTCTAAAGAACAGGAAAAAGCTGCAAAAGAAGAAGAATCTCAAAAACCTTCAGCCAATACTGAACAGAAAGAGAAAAGTACAATTCCTTCTTCGAATGTATTTGCAGAAAAAAATAAAGATAGAAATCCGATCATATCTCGTCCTATCAATAAACCCTCTCAGACCACCGGAAAGGAAAGCAGTTATCAGAAGCAGAATGGTGGAAGATCCAGCAATTCTGGCGGCGGCTACCAAGGCGGTGGCGGTTACCAGGGCGGCGGCGGTTATCAGGGCGGCGGTGGTTACCAGGGCGGCGGTGGCGGCTACAAAGGCGGCGGCCAAGGCGGTGGTGGTTACCAGGGCGGCGGTGGCGGCTACAAAGGCGGCGGCCAAGGTGGCGGCGGTTACCAAGGCGGCGGCGGTGGCGGCTATAAGGGCGGCGGCGGTGGCGGCTACAAAGGCGGCGGCGGTGGCGGTGGCGGCTACAAAGGCGGCGGCGGTGGCGGCTACAAAGGCGGCGGCCAAGGCGGTGGCGGGTTTACTCAGCCTCCTAAAGACAATCTGCCGATTGATACATCTCCATCCACAAACAGAAAGAGAAATCCGAACAGTGCCTTTGACAAAAAGGAAAAGACTAGTGTAGAAGGTCTTGAGAATTCGAAATTTTTCAAACAGAATATTAAAAAACAGCAGATTCCGATGTCCGGAACTACGGTTCCCAAAGAAATTTCCATTATGGAAAATATTCAGGTCGGGGAACTGGCAAAGAAACTGAATCTGAAGCCGAATGATGTGATCGCCAAACTTATGAAAATGGGAATGATGGTTACAATCAATAATGTGATTGACAGTGACACTGCATCTCTACTGGCAGATGAGTATGGGTGCAAAGTCAGAATTGTTTCTCTCTATGAGGAAACGGTCATCCAGGAAGAACAGGAAAATCAGAATGACTATATTCATCGTCCGCCAGTCGTTACGATTATGGGACATGTGGATCATGGTAAGACGAGACTTCTGGATACAATTCGGGAAACTGCAGTCATTGATACTGAAGCAGGCGGAATTACTCAGCATATCGGTGCTTATCAGGTGATCACACCGAGAGGTGCTGTTACATTCCTGGATACTCCTGGTCACGAAGCGTTTACTGCGATGAGAGCAAGGGGAGCTTCTGTGACTGATATCGTTGTTCTCGTTGTTGCCGCAGACGATGGGGTCAAACCTCAGACCGTAGAAGCAATCAGTCATGCAAGAGCAGCCGAAGTGCCGATCATTGTTGCAATCAACAAAATTGATCTTCCTTCAGCAAATCCTGACAGAGTGATGCAGGAACTTGTAGGACACAGTCTGACTCCCGAAGAGTGGGGAGGAAGTACGATTGTATGTAAGATTTCCGCAAAACAGAAAGTAGGAATTGACAAACTTCTGGAAATGATTCTGATTCAGGCTGAAGTTCTTGAACTTGATGCAAATCCGAAAAGAAAAGCAAAGGGAACGATTATTGAGGCAAAACTGGATCCGGGCAGAGGTCCTGTCGCTACGATTCTGATTCAGAATGGAACTCTTAAAATCGGTGATCCTTTTCTGGCAGGGGTTTATTCCGGAAAAGTCCGTGCAATGTATGACGATTTCGGTCATAATCTGAAGGAAGCACCTCCTTCCTGTCCTGTGCTTGTTACAGGTCTGGATTCAGTGCCTGATGCAGGAGATCCTTTTGATGTGATCGGAGACGAAAAAGAAGCAAGATATATTTCTCAGCATAGGAAGGAATTCCAGAGAATAGGTCAATCTTCCAATTTGATCAGGGTCACTTTGGATAATATGAATGAATTTATCCAGCAGGGCGCTCTGAAGGAACTGAAGATTATCATCAAGTCTGATGTGAGAGGTTCTTCTGAAGCGATTAAAGAGGCTTTGGAGAAACTGTCCAATGCTGATATTAAACTGACTGTAATTCATGCAGGAACAGGTCAGATTGTAGATTCCGACATTATGCTGGCATCTGCTTCAAATGCGCTGATTGTAGGATTCCATGTTCGTGCAAATCCTAGAACTCTTGCTCTGGCAGAAAAAGAAGGGATACAGATTAAGTATTACAGCATTATTTATGATGTTGTGAATGATATCAAACATTCCATGGAAGGGATGCTTGAGCCTGACAAGATTGAAAACATTATCGGAAGTGTTGAGATTCGCGAGATTTTCAAAATTTCCAAAGTTGGAAATATTGCAGGATGTATGGTCAAGAGCGGAAAAGTGGCGAAGAGCAGTTTCGTAAGGGTAATCAGAGAAAACGTTGTTCTGTTTGACGGCAAACTGAGATCATTGAAGAGAATGAAGGATGACGCAAGTGAGGTTCTCACTGGGTTTGAATGCGGTATCCAGATAGAAGGATACAATGATATCAATGTCGGCGATGAACTTGAAGTGTATGAAGTTCAGACAGTGGCGAGAAAGCTGAAATAAAATGGATCCGATCCGGAAAAAAAAGATAGAAGCGGAGATTATCCGCACGCTGGCAACTCTTCTTGTTTCCGGAAAGGTGAAAGATCCGAATATTGGAATTGTTTCTCTCCATCGTGCTGATCTTTCTGCCGATATGGGACATGTGAAGATTTGGGTCACATCTTTTATTGAAGAAAAACAGAAAGGAAAACTGATGACTGCCTTGAAAAGGGCAGCTGGTTTTTTTCAGCATGTGATTGCCACTGAACTGAAGCTCAGATCCACTCCTAGAATTCAATTTGTCTGGGACGAAAACTATATTAAGTCACTTGAAGTAAACGCATTGATTGACAGCCTTCCCAAAATGGATGAGCCTGCCGAATCGGATGAATCCTGAATCAGGTTTTTTTATAGCAGACAAACCAGTCGGAATTACATCTTCTGATTTCGTACTCAAAGTCAGAAAACTTACAAAAATAAAAAAAATCGGTCATACAGGCACACTGGATAAATTTGCATCGGGACTGATGATTCTTCCTTTTGGAGATTATACCTCATTCGCATCTGTTTTTTCAGAATGTTCCAAAACATATACCGCAGAAGTACTGTTTGGAAAAACGACAGATTCCGGGGACAGTGAAGGTATGGTCACGGAAGAATGGGATCATTCCAAAATTCTGGAATTTGTAAAAGAAAATAGAAAACAAATAGAAGAAAATTTCCATTCTGTCATCGATTGGAAAGAGCAGATCCCTCCAAAAATTTCAGCATTGAAAGTGAACGGCAAAAGACAGTCTGATCTTTTCAGAAAGAACATTGAATTTGAATCAAAGCCGAGGCCAATTCAAGTTTTCAGTTTTTCGATTCTGGAATTTTCTGAAACCGGTCTGAAATTCAGGACAGAGGTAAGTGCAGGAACTTATATTCGCAAGATTGCTGCTGATGTTTCCGAAACGCTTGGATTTCCTATGCATCTGATTTCACTTGTCAGAGAAACCGTAGGCCGTTTCTCACTCACCGATGCAGACTCCATAGAAAACTTTGCTGAAAATCCCAGAGTGTATTCTGCTGAAGAAATGATTGACTGGCAAAAAATTCCTGTCTCTGAAAAGGACTGGATCAGACACGGAAAAAGAAAATCAGAATATTTCAGTATTTTGGGTGATTTTTTTTTCACTGACGAAAAAGGGAATATTCTGGCCTGGTGTCAGGGAGACGGAAAAGAGTTTCATTATAAAAAAGTGTTTATAAAGAATTTTACTGTCGGATGAGTGCAGCTGCTAGAAAATGAGGCGTTTGGCTGCATCGAACACACAAAAACCCTCTCAAAATTTTGCAAGCAGACGGATGAGCAGAAAAAAATTAAGGTTTAGAGTAGGGTGCACCCGGATTTCCATAATCGTTTCCAGGTGTACCTGTTCCGCTTCCTGGATTTCCAAAGCCTGTGCCTGGAGTTCCTGTTCCGTTTCCGGGTCTTCCTATTCCGTTCTGACCGTTTCCGAACTGGCTGTAATCCGATCCGTTTTTAGGCTGATTCGGGTGAGGGTGAACCTGATGCTGTCCATTGTGTCCCTGATGATGATTTCCGCCCTGATGACGGCCTCCATGCCTTCCGTTGGCAGAAACTGAAAAAACGGTAAAAATAAGAACTAATATAATAAGGATTCTTTTCATTGTGACCGGTCTCCTTACTTATTGGACGGAATAAAACCTTTCAGTACACCATTCTGGAAAGAAAAACTGCACCGGACACGGCCACATTGAGAGAGTCAACGCTGTTTTTCATAGGAATTTTTATTAAATAATCACATATATTTTCAATTTCATCAGAGATGCCTGAATCTTCATTTCCGAGGATCAGTGCAGATTTTTCCGGGAATTCTGTCTTTCGGAAATCTTCGGATCTTTCGGAAAGGGATGTTCCAAAAAGTGAGTAACCGTTTTTTTTCAGCTGAAGGAGTGTATCCTTCAGCTTATCAGTTCTGAGAATATTCAGCCGGAAGATGTTTCCCATGGACACTCTGACTGATCTTCTGATGTACGGGTGACAGGAAAGGCTGTCTATAATGATACTATTTACACCGAACGCGGGGCAGGATCTGAGAACTGATCCGATATTGTTTGCCTCAGTGATTCCGTTGCATACAAGGACTGAACCGGATTCCGGAAAAATATCAAGGGGAGGAACAGATGCAAGTCCCATAATTCCCTGATGCAGATCGTACCCTCGTACAGTCTTAAGTTCAGATGAGGATGCCTTCCATATATTTTCGATTTCCGGATGTGCTTCTGTTTTTTTCAGGAAATCTTCCGAGAGATATTTTTCCCTGCAGATGATTTCCTTAATTTTGAGTTTCGATTCGAGCAGTCGGAGAACGGTTTTTTCACCGTCCGCTAGAAAAAGTCCCTTTGACTCCGCCAGTGAGTCGCTGTGATTTTTATACAGATCCCAGTCGGTAAAACCGGATGATATATCCTTCGGTTTCAGCAAATCTGCGGAAAACTATCCTTTTCTTTTTTCTCTGAGCTGATGCACTGTTCTGTCCAAAAGTGACATATCAGTACATACAATGACTTCTCTGTCCAGTTTTATAAATTTATATATTGTAGTAAATCTTAGAAACATCCCGGTATCTCTGTCTGAAAGACCGAGCATCTGAAGAAACTCGAGCATTCCCAGCTGAAAATCATAAAATTCTCTGGGGCCGATTTTTACTCTGTTTCTTTCTGCTATTGTCATCAGCATATCAGCCATTCTTCCGTTCATATCTTCAATCAGGCTGTTGGAGATTTTTTTATAAGCATTCCATACTCTTTCGGAAAGCAGTGTAATGATCCTGCTCATCAGCTGAGGCTGATTGACTGTCATCGATTCAAAATTCTGCTTGTTGATTGACATGATGTCTACGGTTTCCATTGCAACAGCGGAGGCCGATCTGGGTTTATTGTCGAGAAGCGCCATTTCACCGAAAATGTCTCCCGGTTTCATTATGTTCAGTATCACTTCATTTCCATTGATCATTTTGGAAATCTTAACCTTGCCTCTCTGCAGAATAAAAAGGTCCTCTCCCGGTTCACCTTCACAGAAAACCATCTGTCCCTGAGTGTAATTTCGGTTTGTGCCTGTCACCACTGGAGGTTCAAACGGTCTTCCAAGTGTTTTGAGTTTCTGTTTGGCCTGTACCGCATACTGTCCCTGAGGAAGATACTTTATATAGCTCTGATACAGATAAACTGCACTCTCTGTATTGCCCTGATTGAAATAATTTTCTGCCATACTGAAAAGAATGTTGAGTGATTCCGGTGAGCCGCTTCCTGAGGCAGGACTTTTTGTTCCAGACTGTCCTCTGTCCATCTCTCTCAATTTTTTTGAGAAAGAACGTATGATTTTCATTGCAAGTGGAGCATTTTTCTGTATGAGTTCTCCGAATCGACTGTGCTGGACAGCAATCAGAGTGAGATTTGTAACAGCAATTGCAGACTCTATCTGAGGATATTGACTCATTGCAGCAACCACTCCGAAGAAATCCCCAGGTCCCAGAGTTTCAATCGGCTTTTCTCCCGGAACCGGAAAATCCCTCTTAATGCTTACTCTGCCATCTTTGATAATAAAAAAATTGGGGGACTTTCTTTCGCCCTCCAGAATCACATAAGACGACTGTGCAAAATTGACGATTTTAAATAACGGTTCCAAAATGTTCCTCTCTCTCTAAATTATCGGATTTTTTTTTATCCGGATGCAAACGCTGTGCATTTTTTGTATTTTTTCTGATTCTTTAACGGCCTTTGTATCCGATCACATCCATAAATGCACTGACAGAAAAGACGGCCTTTCCTGCTCCGGGCTCACCGTATCCGGGCGGAGAAGGCAGATTGTACTTTTCAAAAATCTGCTTCCATACTGTCAGCAGTTCACAGAAGTATTCGAGAGGAGGGCCTGCCTGTGTTCCGAGTGTCGTGAAAGGCTCAGGGCACCATGAAGTAAATCTGGGCATAATTCCTTTTGACATAAAAAAATCCAGACCTTCTGCTGTGGAGCTGACAGCCTCTTCCACAGTTTCAAATCCGAAAGGTTCTGAGAGTTCCACACCCCCTACAAAATTCGGAATTACATTGGAGGGTCCGAAAACCTCGGCAGAGTCCACGATTCTTCTGATCCAGGTATCTCGTCCAATCCAGCTTGCTTTTCCGGGACAGATCTTTTCAAAAAGATTCGGATCCCATACCTCATAATTGGGATGATATACCTGAATGCCAGCATCCTTGAATTTTTTACAGTCTTCCTTTTCAAATGCCTGTGCTACGAGTTTTCCCATCCATCTGCCTGGAAATTTCTCTTCGATTGCTCTGGGGTATTCCAGGTAAAAATCCACTTCATTTTTTTTCTTGAGAGAGGTCAGAACTGAACCGCCTGTGATCGTGTATACTTTTGCTGCAGTGTCTTCTTCATTGATCCAGGAGAGCACTTCGAGAATGTCTTCTACATCCTTGACTCCAGTGTAAGGACGGCCTGCATTTTTCTGCTGCCTGTAATTGTGATTGATGTCACAGTAGGCACATTCTTCATCCTTTCCGAAATACTGACAGTTCCGAAATACTGTCAGATAAATCAGATAACCCCATTCAATGACTGGTGCAATTTCTCCTGGAAATTTTCCTGATTTTGTTCTGTGTCTGTACCATGGGGGCTTTGGAGGGAATTCCAGTTTTCCAAGATTTACATCCTGCAAAGTCAGGCAGGGTGTCCCGTCAATGAGTTTTACAATATAGGATGATTCCGGATTGTTTCTAGTTGAGATGACCGTAGGAAGAAGATTGAAATGACCGCCGGAAACTCTGATCTCTTCCGGGGCTTTTGTATCCTCTCCTTTTTTCATTTCTGAAAGAGGGATATGATCGAATGAAAAAATGAAATAGTCTTTCGGTTTATAGTCTGAAAGAGAAAGGGAATCGGGAGAAAAATTGATTCCCTGCCTGAGAACATCCTGTTTCAGGATGGATTCGAATGGAATACTTCTGTATTTTTTTTCCATTCTTTCCAGAAGGTCCATAGTCGATGACTGTCTTTCTTTTAGTCTGTTCATGCCTGCCATATAAGACTAGTTTTGGAAATACGGGATTCGTTTCCACTGATTATTTTCGTCAGTGAGCACCATAAAACGGTTAAATCGGGATTTCCAGGAAAAGCAGTTTTGTATCTGCTTCTGTTTTGACCGTATATTTTTCTTCCTCACTCAGTTCTGCGGCATCTTTTTCCCGCAGAGTCAGTCCGTCGATTTCCGCCTTTCCGGAGATTATAAAAAGAAATACACCGTTTTCTGCCGAATAACTGCTGTATGTGATTTCTCCTGCTTCCTCTATATCTGCAATCGACACATAAGCATCCTGGTTGATGTAAAGTTCATTCTGAAAGGATTCCGGGAATACGACAGTCTTTATCCTGTTTTTAAACTCCTCGTCTGAAAATTTTCTCTGTTCATATCTGGGTTTAATATTTATTTTTTTAGGAAGAATCCATATCTGCAGGAATTTCAGTTTTTCATTCTGAGAAAGATTGTATTCAGAATGAGTGATTCCTGTGCCGGCAGACATCACCTGAATTTCACCTGACTCTACAGTTCCTGTTCCTCCCGAACTGTCCTTATGAGAAATTTTTCCTTCGAGAGGAATGGATATAATTTCCATATTTTCATGAGGATGGGTTCCAAATCCGCTTTCCGGTGCAACAGTGTCGTCGTTCAGAACTCTGAGTTTTCCGAATCCCATTTTTTTCGGATTGAAGTAATGTCCGAAACTGAAGCTGTGCCAGGAATCGAGCCATCCGAAATTTGCATATCCTCTTTCTTCTCTTAAGTGCAGTCTCTTTTTCATATGTCCAGTCTAGCATTAAATGCTTTCATGTCAAACTAAAAATGCAGGGTTTTATTTCAGAAGTTCCGCTCTTTCTTCTTTTGTCAGTCCGGTGAGTTTCTGCATTTCTGAATGAAATTTTGAAAAGTTCCGGTCAGATGCTTCAAATTTTTCATGAAAAAATAATGATCCTGAACTGTACCGAAGGGCTCCCATAAAACTTTCATTGTTCAGTTTTGCCTTTCTGAATCTTTCTGCATCCGCGACTTTGAATTCATTTTTGCGTGAAAGTATTCTTTCTCTGAAGTTTTCTATGATCAGTTTTTTTTCTGTCAGTTTCTCGGAATCTGTCTTTTCTGATTCATAGAGTTTCTTTAAGGACTGAGCAGATGCCTTAATTTCTTTCATGATGATATCAGTTTCTTTTCTCATATTCTTTCTTCTTTCGAGGACTGTTTTCCTGTCTGAAAAATCATTGGATTCATAATAGAGTTCTGTTCCTCTGTCTTCCACAAAACTTGCATAAGACTCATTGAACTGTGAATCATCCCGAAAATAGACTGTGCTGTGTGCCATTTCATGAAAGACGAGGGCTGCAAGTTCATCATCCTTCAGTCTGAGCTGAGGGGATAATACTGGATCAGAGAAGTATCCTAAAGTGGAATAACCGGCGGTTATTCGGAGTCTTGTATCGAGACCTGCGTCTATGAGAGAGTCTTCCAGTTCCTTTGCCATCGAATAGTCGAAGAATCCTTTATAGGGAACACGTCCTGCAATCGGAAACCACCAGGTATAGGATTCAAATTTCAAAGGATAGGATGCGGTCACATGCCATCCCACTTCCTCTCTGTCAAGAGAGGTAAAATATTCAAAACCGCCTTTCGGATTCAGTGCAAGTTTTTCCACTGCAAACTGTCTTGCACTGATGATGACCTTCAGTTTAGATTTCTGTTTTTCGGGAGTATTTTCATTCTGCACAAGATCGGAAATTTTTTTCCTTCCGTACAGAACTGCAGCCTGTCCCTTTCCCAGATGAACAAGGTAACCGAGACAGTTCTGGAAAAGGAGGATGCAGAAGACTGCTCTGTAAATCAATTTTCTTTCATTCTTTTTCGTTTCATATAGAGTTCGAGGCCGGTTCTTGCTTCCTTTCTGATCTGATTCTGAATGAACGGGGTGAATCCGAGAAGATAACCGATCATTCCCAGTGCCATTCCTGACCATTTCCACAGATTGAAACTGTCAGTATGCTTTACTATTTTTCCGTCCTTGAATACGAACTCAGCATGAATTCTGTTGACTATTCGTCTTCCTGTCTTTGAGAACGGGTATTCGGCTACCCAGTCAGCGCTTCCTCGGTTTTCATCTGCCTGAACATTCGTAAAATCCAGCTTCAGATCAGTCGCCCTTTCGATCAGCATCTGCCACATAGCTTTGGCTTCAATTCCCTTCAGATTCTGGAACGCAGGGTCATAAAATTCAATGTCATCTGAATAACACTCAATCATTGACTGCGGATTTTTATCCTGGAATGCCTTGTAAAACTTGATGATCGTTTCTGTATTTCTGCTCATCTGAACCTCTGTCCGGAAATTTTCTTTCTGCCCGCAGACAATAACTGCAGGAGAAATGACTTTTGAATAATCTGTCTTTGAATTTCTGGCTGGCAAGTATTTTTTCTTTCAGGAAAGTTCTTTTTCATTCCCGGCTGAAAACGGGACGTTGATCGCTTTAAAACGACAGTACTTTCACGCCGTTCATAAAATAAGTTAAATAAATAGCCCTAAGTTCTCGAATTTAAATATATCAGGTCTTTGAATTTCTTGTGAACTGCACAGCCTGCAAGGAGAGAGTGAATGAAGGAAACTTCTTATTATTTGGAAAGGGAAAAAATTCTTAAGTCAAAGACTCCCGATGAGTTTATTTCCAAGCTCATGAAATCCAAAATGCCTCAGCCTCACAGAAGCTGGACCACTGCAATGTGGAAGTCCATTACAGGATACACTCAGGCCGACGTCGATCGGGCAAGAAAGAGCAATCCTCTGTACAGAGAAAAACTCAGAGAACAGAATAAACTTAAAAATCAGAAACGCCTTCAGGAGCATGATTACAGTCAGAAAGGAAAGAAGGTTACCTGGGATGATGAAAAACTTTCCAAATTCTATGATTTGCGGAAGGCTGGAGTCAAAGACAGTGATCTTGCCCGCACATTCAAGACTACAATTCCAGCCATTTATTCCATCAGAAGAAAATTCAATTATTCAGAGAAAATAGCTGAGATTACAAAAGAGAAACTGACTAAGACTAAAATCGTCAATCTGGCTAAAGCCACAGAAAAACTCCTTCGTGAGAGGGTAAAAGAACTTACTTCAAAAAAGACTCCTGCAAATAAAAATCGAGACTAAAAACTCGAGTCTGCCGTTTCTCTGATCCTTTACAACTGCGGAAAAATTCTTCTGGAATAAAAAATCACTGTATTTCATATTGGAGCTGGGAGAGTGGATTTGCATTTAAAGACTTTTTCATTTCTGAAAAGTTTGAACAGAATACTCCCTTCCGTATTTGCAGTGTTTATAATTTCTCTGTTCCTCTTGCAAAAGACAATAGACAATGAGATTCTCTGCGGTGATATAGGGGGTGTGGAAAATACATGTCCTTACTCCGATTCTTCTCATGAATCAGATCATATCTGCATTAACTGTCCCTGTAATTCACTTTTCAGTGCAAATCCCGAATCGGCAGTTACGGACATTCAGATCAGTCTTCTGGCAGTATCAGTGCCGAGAGAACTTTTTCCTTTTCCTGCTTTTTCCTTAAGATCATATCTTTTCCGTCCTCCTAAAGCCTGATTCAGATCTGAATCAGAAAACAAGGAGAATATTAATGAAAAAACACTTATGGTGTAATTATATTTTAAGTATCCGATATATTCTTGCAGAAATACTGTCCGTTTTAGGAATGCTTTCTGCCGGTCTTTCGGTTTCAGCAGAGGAGCATATGAGTCCTCATCTGCACTGTACAGGCAGAGTGAAGCTGCTGAACATTGTGGAATGCGTGCTCGATCACAGTCCTGAATACAGAACTGCAAGACTTCAGGTAGGAGTGATGCAGGGCAGAAAAAAAACTTCTGCATATCTTTTCCCTTCCAATCCTGTTTTTTCTTTTGCATACGCTCAAAGAAAGCAGGCCGGCGAATCTTCCGGCATTTCTTTGGGAGGCTCATCTTCTGCGGTGAACGGAGAAATTGCTGTTTCTCAGTAAATATTTGTTTCCTCCCAGAGAAGAATCAGAATAGGAATTGCAGAATCCGATCTCAGCAGTTCTGAAAAGAGAGCTTATGTTTCGGAGAGGAACACTTCTGCAGATGCACTGTCTGCAGCCGTAAGGCTGCGTTCGGCAGATGAGGAAGTCGAGGTTTCAGCAGAACTTTACAATATTACGAAAAGCTTATATACTGTAGTTCAGGCCAGGGCAGAACGGGGGCTTCTCTCTCCAGTGGAAGCAGATCTGGCCAAGTCCGAGCTGACTAGAATGAACAGGGTTCTGCAGAGTTCAAAAAGGAAAAGAGAGGCCGCGAGGGCCAATCTGATTGTAATGATGGGAGCTCCGAGTTCTGCAGAGGTGAAGATTGAGGACAGTCTTCCTGAGTTTTCCATGAAGAAAAAAGGAACTGAGGAACTTATTGAATCTGCAATGAATTACAGGATGGAGATTGAAGCGGCTGCTTCCGATCTCAGAAGTGCAGAAAGAAGAATGGAGCTTCTGAGAACTGAAAGAATTCCGAATCTGAATGTAGGTGTCTATCTTCAGAGAGACGGGTTCAATGAAAATGTTGCAGGTGCAAGACTTTCATTCCCTCTTGCTGTGGTGAGAAATTTTTCGGGTGAAATAGAAGAAGCAAAACATACAGCAGAGCAGAAAAGATCGTCGGCAGAAATTGCAAGACATACAGTGAGATATGAAGTAATGAAAGCAGTTTCAGATTTTCATTCACTTAAGGAAGAGAAAGATTCCTATTCGGAAGAGCTTCTGAAAAATGTGGACTCAAGTCTTCAGTCTCTGAGAAAAGCTGTTTCTCTCGGTCAGATGAATCTCAGGGATGCCTTAATCACTCAGCAGTCGTTAGACAGTCTCAAGCTGACTTACATACAGACCAGAATGGAGTACCAGCTTGCGGGGATAGAACTTCTCAGGTCGGGCGGACTTCCGTTTTTCAACTTTCAGGAGTAATTTATGAAA
>JBPOJG010000035.1:0-7565 GCA_052033835.1 Spirochaetota bacterium | reverse complement strand
AATATAATCGTTGTCTACACGAATCGCTTTTTTCGTGGAGCTTTCTACGGTGGTTGTCTTCAGCCAAAAGGCCAAGACGATCAAAATTGAAAACACCAAGTTTTTACGCATTTTCGGTTCCTTCAGTTGGAAAATTTTATTTTTCAAACTTCTTAGCTCCAGTTTTTTTTCCAATGTTCCTTTGTCAATTGGAATGAAACGTCAGAACGAATACTGTCAAAGGTTTTTCAACAGCCTAAATTACCTCATTGAACCGAGCTGGAGTCTTATCAGTCTCACATATTCCCATCCGATAAGATCATTCCCAAGAATATTCGGATGAATAGGATCATCTTCCGGGTAAAGAGAAAGTCCGCCTGAATAATTCTGAAATACGGATTCCAGATCAGCATAAGGAAGCCCCTTGGAACGTATCCACTCATTGTTCTTCTGAATAATGGCAGAGAGGAGAGTTTTTGTTCTAGGAACTGCACTTAAGATAACAGCGGCAAATGTTCTCTTTCGGATTTCCTGAAGCAGAATATCTGTCTCCGACTGAAAGAGTCTGCCCGATTCCCTGTTTGCATCATTTGTGCCGAGTTCTAAAATGACAAGATCAGGATTCGATAAAAATGCTGTATTGAGATTCTGAATCCAGTCATTCGTATTCCATCCGCTGACAGAAAAATCTTGTATCTCAAATGAGTTTCCTAATTTTGTCTGCAGACCGAATGCACCTGATCTTTGAGAAATAGAATCTCCAAGAATGAAAATTCTGATACTCTTTTTCTGGACTAGTAAACCTAGAATTCCCTGTTCAATTTTTTTACTGGAACCGTGATAACATCCGGACCCGGATATAAATAAAAACAGAAACCAAATGATATTACGGTTTGATAAAATATTCAATCAGGGTCTTCCCTTCAGAATCGGTTATCCATTTTTTTTCCACAAATGCATCCATAGTCAGTTTCAAAGTGTCTTTAGGAATGGAATTGCAGAGTTCCATAAAATAAATATAACTGGGAGACAGTCCTTTCTGTTTAATTTCTTTCTCGACTTCTTCCACGAAAAAGGAGACTACTCTAAGCTGAACAAAAAGTGATGCGTATTCTTCCATAATCGCAAGGAATTCCATATCAGACTTGTCCACAGCGAGATTGAAAGCAAAATCATAAATACTCATATCTTTTGCTGCAATATCTTTTATCCCGGAACCCATTTTTTTAAAGAAGGAAAGCATTCTGTCTGAAATTTCACTTCCGCTTTTTGCGAGCATTTTCAAATGCACAATGTCCACTTTAGTCATCATAATGGAAATGGCATCAGTATCGCTTGTTTCCAGAAGGCTTCTGAAAAGAACTGCATACTCTGCCTTGCTGAGATATGTCCAATAAGAGGAAATCAGTTCCGGTGCAGGTTTTTTCTGGAGAATCGCTTTATGGTATGCTGTAATCTGGCAGTAAAAAAGCTCCATCAATGCCTCTGTGGAAAACAGAGGGTTCTGCAGAATTTTTTGCACTGTGGATTTCTCCATATATTTTAAATAATAATCCAGAAGATAAGTGAACCCTACATCATTTACTACTGCATTGGATAAGACAAAAGGAGGCACTTTTTCAAGTGCCTCATTGATTGCCTTAAAATTCGGAACAGGCCTAGTCAGTTCTCTGTCGAGTTCCAGATAGGCCGGATTCTGTCGATATTCAATGGGAGCTGAGCTCATCCTGATTCCTTGCAAGCACTGAAGTCAGATAAAACACTCCTCCCATCAGCACATAAGCCACTGTGAATTCTCCTGAAGCAGGAAAACTGAAATTATTCGCAATTCCGTTTCCAAGCAGCCGGTATGAATGAATCATCCCTATCGCAGAAAAAAAGGATGTAATCAGACACCAGTGACCGGCTTTAATGAACTGTCTTTCAAGAACTGCCACGCATATTGCAGCCCAGAACATCGAAACAAGCAGAAAACCCTGATTGAGGGCAAGCATCGCATGAAGTGGATATGAAAACGGAGGAAGCAGCATCATATCAGGAGAAAGATCTGACATTACAATTGCATACTTGTTTGTAATGTTCTCTTTCGCCAGGATCTCTCCAAGTTTCCCGTTTGCAAAATTGAAGATGCTCTGTATCAGAAGCACTCCCCATCCGGCCAGTGCAGGAAATATACCAAGCACAATTGCCGGAGCGTGTTTGATCGGAGAAGTTTCGAAGGCTTGAGCACCTATGATTATACCTATCCAAAGAATGATCGCCATACCCGCTTCAATAGGAACAACTGCAGAAATCAGACTCATAAATCCGAAAAAACCGATCAGAGACATTACCGCACCGTTCAGTACAGAATAACCTATTCTCGCTCCAAGAGCCTTCCATCCGGGATGACCGATATAAATTGTAGTAGGAAATGGAGAACCGAGAAAAGAACCTGCAACAGTTCCAATTCCATTGACAAGAAGAGAATTTCTTGTATCAAATCTGTCTCCGGCGGCTTCTGCAGATTCAATGTTCTGGAGAGAGCCTATCACGTTAGCCACACCCATAGGTATAATGACAGCAGCATATTCCTTTATGCTTTCCTGATTCATCACACTGAAAAGATCCACAATGGAAATGACAGGAAAATGAAATCCCAGAAAACTGAATGAGTCAGAAACAGCCTGAGGATTCATCATCGGTTTTGACCAGATCCCCATACTCCAGGCAATTGCAGAACCGACAATGACAGAAGCAAGGCCGGCAGGCATTCCAAATGGAAGTCTCACTCTTCCGAAATACTGAATCAGAATGACGGCAAGAGGAAGAAATGCAAGAATCGGTCGCTGAAATGTCTTAATGAAAAAATCCATTGAAATGAACGTAATTGCAATACCGCATAATGCTGAAAGCATAGCCGCTCTCGGTGTATGCTTTCTTATGAAATCTGCAATGAAAGAACCGGCAACTTCAATAAGTCCGCTCAGAAAACATGCAAGGAGCCCTACCTTCCAGGCAAGTTTATAGTCCTTTGTATTCATATAAACCGGCATCATTACAAAAAATATAAATGCAAACATGGATACTGTATTGATTCCGTAAGGCAGTGCAGTTACATCGGATCTTCCTTCTTTCTCGGCGAGTTTCGCTGCCTGCCAGGAGTAGAATACATTTCCTACTACAAGAGAACATGCAACTCCCGGAAGAATTACCTTAAATACAAACTCCGCGGGAAAACCGCAGACTCCTATGCAAAGACCTACCAGAACCAGAAGCTGAATCAGATTGTCCAGCATCAGTCCGAAGAGACCGTCTATATCTCCCGGCACAAACCACTTCACTTTGTTCATTGTTTCCCTCAGTTATTTTTTCTTTCCTGTAAAATCTACTTCTATGACCTTGGAATCAGGTTCATTTTTTTTCTGAATCTCAGATGTTTTCTTTGCTTCTTTTTCTTCTTTAGGAAAAAGCGGCTCATCCAGAATCACTTTCAGCTGAGTGATTGAATAATGAGGTTTGTCAAAAATCCGAAACACACAGTCCCAAGGAACAATCAGTTTTTCCCACTTGAATCCGAACTGCAGTTCTGCATAGAGATAATCAGGCTGAGAAGAAATATCCTTGCATGCAGTTGCTCCGAAAGCAAGCACTATCCCGGACTCCTTTTCCTTTCCGATGAGACCTCTGCCGCCAATTTCGAGTGACGGATGAGGAAGAGCATGGAGATAAAAAAAACCGAATTTCTCCCAGTGCAGATCAAAAAGTCTCGACTTGTATTCTCTCAGAATTTTTATTTCTTCCGGAGTTATTGTTTCTGTATCCATTTATATCCTCTTTGCTGTACTTTCGCTGGAAAGGTATTCCTGATGTTTCTGATATTCGGGAATAATTTCCTTGAAAGCGTCATATATTTCCTTGCTTTTATTGGCTTTCGCAAGACTGAATAAATTATATAACCTGTTCTGAAACAGAAGCTGATTGTAATTTTCCATCGGAGCCGCTATCCTTATTTTGGAATGATGAGTAGGTCTGATTCCTTCCAGATCCAATAGGAGTTCCTCGAACAGTTTTTCTCCGGGTCTGAGACCTGTAAATACAATATCAATTTCCTGGTACGGTTTGAATCCGGAAAGTCTGACCATTTCTTCGGCAAGCTCCAGTATCTTCACCGGTTCTCCCATATCAAGTATAAATATTTCCCCCCGATTCCCCATACTTCCTGCCTGAAGAACAAGCTGCGATGCTTCCGGTATAGTCATAAAATATCTGATGACTTCAGGATGGGTCACTGTTACGGGCCCGCCCCTGCTGATCTGTTCCTTGAATCGGGGAATCACGCTTCCGTTTGATCCAAGAACATTTCCAAACCTGACTGTAATAAACTTTGTCTTGGAACTGGCTTAAATATGCTGTATATACAGTTCTGCTGTTCTTTTGGATGCCCCCATTATATTGACGGGATTGACCGCCTTGTCGGTAGAAATCAGGACAAATCTTTCCACCCCGGTCAGCCTGCATATATCTGCAACATTTTTTGTACCCATTACATTATTCAGAACTGCCTCTGCCGGGTTCAGCTCCATCAGCGGAACATGTTTATAGGCCGCACAGTGAAATACGACCGAGGGACTGTACATTTCAAAAATGGAACTCAGTCTAGAAAGATTTTTGACATCGGCTACCGCAGCAAAATACGGGATATCGGGGAATTTCTTTCTGAGTTCGTAGTCTATTTCGTACAAAGGAGTTTCCGCAGCATCCAGCAGAATGACTTTTTCCGGTTCAAACTGAGAAACCTGTCTGCAGATTTCGCTTCCGATGGAACCGCCGGCTCCCGTTACAAGAATCACATGCCCAGTCAGATAAGATCGGATCGATTCGATTTCCAGATCCACTGCCTCTCTTCCCAGAAGGTCCTCCACCTGAATTTCCCTGATCTGTCTCATAGTAGGCGTATGGGAAAGAATCATATCAGAAAAAGAAGGCAGGATTTTGAGTTCAGTCTGCATCTCTTCGCAGGTCTCTTTGATAAAATTGATTTTTTTCGGAGAAAGACTGCTTTTAGTGATGATGACTTTCTCGATTTTTTCCTTGGAAATGATTTCGCGGATGCTGTCAATTCTTCCAAGAACTGGATACCCCTGAATATGAGCTCCCTGCTTGAATTCATCATCATCAGCAAAACCGATCGGAATAATTTCCATCTGAGTATTGTCTCTAATTTCATTCAAAAGCAGAATTGCTGCCTTTCCTGCCCCGACAAGAAGCGTTTTTCTGCCGGAATCCAGTCTGGAGGCCAGATAACTGTCCCTGAAAATTCTCCAGGAGAGACTTCTGAGGCATAGAAAACTCAAAAGAAGGATTCCATTCAGAATTGGAACCATTCTTGAGTAAGTATTGAACCTGTTGTAAAGAACCAAGGCAACCGTTGAGGAACAGACTGCAATTGTGGTAATTTTGATGATTTCCACTAGGTCCGGAATGGACGCATATGCCCAGATAGACTTGTAAATATTGGAAAATGAAAAAATGAGTACCTGAACCGCAACCACGATTGCCATCCCAATCCAAAAATTTTCAACTTCCGTCAAAAAATCCAGGCTCTCATATCTGATAAAGTGCGCCAAAAAATAGGAAAAAACCATAATGGAGGCGTCGATTGGCATAATGAATGCTCTTTTGTTCATAGTATTCCCTTCCCGATCCTCCAAATAAAATCAGTAAACATATTTTTTTAGTTTATTATTTTTTAGCTGATAATAATTTTGCAATTAAATCTTTAGAATTTTCAGGAAAATTGCCAAACCGATATGAGATTCATAGTCATCAACCTATCAGGAATACTGAATCAGTCTTTGACAGAAAGCATGAAAAGACAGATAAAAACTATACTTTCAGAACCTGCAGCAATTCTTCTAGATTTCGAAAAAGTGACTACCTTGGAAGAAAAGGCGATTCAGGAATTCAGAGAAATTATTGCTGAAATTCAGAAAACTGGATCAGAGAAGCTCTCCATTTCCTGTATGAATCAGGATTTTCAGTCCAGAATATTCCAAGGACTAGTGCTGCGCCCGGCTGTCTTTTCAGACAAAAATGCTGCCAAGGTATATCTGGAGAACGCAAATTCCATTACCCAGATTCAGACAGAGGCAGCAAAACAGGAATATCAAAAAGTCACTCAGTTCACACAGAAAGGCGACCTTTACTATATCAATTGTCCAAAATGTGAAATTAAGCTCAGAATCAGATCGGTCGGAAATCACGCTTGTCCTACATGTAAGACTAGGTTCTCTTTCAAACCTGATCCTAAAGCAGAGGCCGAATCAGAATATCAGATGCTTTCTTTGGACTAAAAAGAATTTGTTCCGGTTGTTCCTCCGAAAGTAGTTTCCACACCGCTTCCTGTATTCACCCCATTTGAACCGGAACTCGTGCCATTGACCCAATTTGAACCGTTCGATCCTTGCGGAACAGAAGAAGAACTCCCAAGTCCGCCCTGACTGGTATTCGAGGTATTTTTAATTTCAGATTTATCAGAAACCAGATCCTCGAGAGACTGCCTTGCAGTCGGATCAATAGTTTCGATCTTCATATCACATCGACCAAATAAAAAGAAAAGAATCAGGAGAAGAAAAGACTTCAAAATGAAAGTTCCTTTGAATTCTTAGGCTTAAATGAGGGATCACAGGCCTTCGGTTCCTTGGCATTCGCCTTCAGCTTGGGCGTCATATCGGGTTCAGGACTTTTTAATATGCCTTTCATATAATAAACGACAGATTTTTCCAGCACAGTGTTGTATTCCAGCATATCCTTGTCAGGTTTTTTGCAGGATTTGAATACATATTTCTCATATTCTTCACAGGCGCCTGCAGCAGAGATAATTTTCCCCACTCCCTGCTCCCGACAGTCGTCTTCCCAAACCACTTTTATGTCACCGTTTTCGAGTCTCCATTTTCCTCTATAGAAACCCTTTTCACAGATTGCTTTTTCAATAATTGTTCCATTTGCACAGAGAAAGTATTCAGTCGGCATTCTGGGTGTCGGAACCTCAAGCGCTCCCACAAAATCCTTCTCCTTGAATTTCACACTTTTGGGAACAAGTTCCTGAATCTTTTCCTCCCAGTCAGAACGTTTCCTCAGATTTTCCATATCGGGATCTTTCTGGATTTATTTAAATGCATTGTATCCTCTGTCTACCGCCAGTGCAAGATACCTATACCCTTCCTCTGCCTTATTCATTCGGCTGTAGGAACATGCAATATTGTAAAGCACAAGTTCCGGCCTTTTATAGGACAATTTCTCTGCTATTTTATATGCCTCTATGGAGGCCTTCAGATCAGGAATGTTCGATAGAGTATTTCCGTATTCATAATAGATTTCGCCGTTTGCAAAAAGCTCAAGAGCTTCTTCATAAGCTGACTTTGCTTCTTTATATTTTTTCTTTTTACTCAGTTCAAGTGCCTTGCTGAAATGGGTTTTGGACTGACTGACAGCATCCTGTCTGTACTGACCTGGATTTCTGCTGACATACAGAGCCCATGAGTAGGAAAGAAAATCCTTTTTCGGAATCTGAACAGCCTTGTCGTCAGAAATAATATTCGTGA
>JBPOJG010000029.1:0-9183 GCA_052033835.1 Spirochaetota bacterium | reverse complement strand
TTTAATCTTTTTAAAAAACTTGCAGCTCGCTAAAGCGAGCTGAGTTAATCCTACCGGAGGTTTCAAGGGACTATCGTCCCTTGAAAATCCCTATTTCGCTTCTGATTAAAGATAATTTCTTGATTTTCTCAACAACTCTATTTATAGAATTGGCAAAGAGCAAGCACCTCATTTCCCGTTCTATGTCTGTGTTCATATCAAATAATGGAAATTTTTTTCCTGTCTTTGCATCTACCCAGGAAATATTGGAACCAACAGGTATTTTAGCTGCTTCAGAATCCGATATTGCAATGATTTTATTGTACTGAGATTCAGAAATAATTTCGTTCAGCATATTGCACAATATCCTTCCTGTTGCATATTTCCCTGCTTCCGCTCACGATCAGTGAAACTATAATTCCACTGTAACCAATAATTAATGTAACTCCAGGAAGGGTTGCTGCCTACTTCAGATACTTGGACTTCAATCCTGATTTGGATTCTACGATTCTCTGCAGTCTTTTGGGAATATCCTTGTCCTGTTTTCCGGAAACTTCATAAAGTGTTTCGAGTATGGCAATTGCTTTTTCGTGAAGATTCTGGAGAAAGAATATTTCGGCTTCAGTTTTACCTGCTTCGATTCCCAGCCTGTCCTGTTCTTTCTGCACTTTTCGGATCAGTTCAAGAGAACGGATGAAATCTTTTTTGTAAAAGAAGGTCAGACCCTGAAGATAGGATTCTTCTCTTTCCGTGATTTCCAGATTGGATTTTCCCTGCAGATCCTTGTTCATTTTCAGAAGCTGATTCAGAAAGTCGAAGTCTGCTGACTTTACAGAAGACAGGAGACTCAGCCAGATATAATTTTTTCTGAGCTCAGGTGAAATTCTTTCATACTGTACAGTCTTCAGTTCGCCTGCGATCAGAGAGAAGTTCTTTCTGTTCTGAAGAGCTTCATAAAGCAGTACCAGAATCAGGTTGGAATTTGAATCTGCAAACTCTGCAGAGAATGCTCTGGCACGCAGTGCCTGTCTGTACATCGGTTCGAGATGAACAGAAAAATCATCGAGTATTTTATCTGGATTTGTTCCTGTTCTGGAAAGTTTTTCAATGAGATGAATTGTCTTCAGTTCAAATCCGGAGAATACAGCTTCCAGATAATGTATCCTCGCCTGAGCAAAGTATCCCTTGCTGTTTACGGGTTCTGTATGAAGAAGAGCCTGCACATTGGAAATATATTCTTTCAAATAATCCTTGTTTTTTTCGCCCTGCAGAACCGATTCAATTACTCTGTTTTCCGCTTTGGTGTGTTTTTCTGCGGAACTGCCTTTGAAGAAAAGCATAATCTGTTTTCGTTTATATATAGAAAAAAATACAGCTGTTATGAAAATAATGAGAAGAATGACTGGGAGAACTTTAGTCTGTTTTCTGGTTTCTAATTTTACGTGTCTGGGTAGGTACATTTATTTTTCTGTGATATGTGTACGTTTTTGCAGAAGGCGACGTTTCGAAACGTCGCCTTCTGCAAAAATATCGCCTTCATCCGAAACGGTTATCTTCCGAGGATGAAAACCATATTTGTTGTAGCAGACCCTCCGATATTCAGCATCAGTCCGTTTTTCGCGTTCTTCACCTGATATCCTCCTGCCTGATTAGTTACTTGTTTGTACAGATCGAGCATCATTCTGACCCCGCTTGCACCTACTGGGTGACCGACTCCGATAAGACCGCCGCTTGGATTGATCGGCTTGCTTCCGTTGAAATCGATGACTCCATCCTTGATTACTTCGTGCTCTTTACCCGGTTCAGAAATTCCAAATGCGGAAACCGCAGCATACTCGCTGGAAGTGAAGCAGTCATGAGTTTCAAATACATCAATGTCTTTTACGGACAGACCGGCTCTTTCATAAGCGTCATCCACAGCAGTCTTTGTCCAAGGAAGGATGAATTTGTTCCCTTCGGATTCTGCAACTTTTCCAGTGAATGTAACGGGAGCCACTCTGTGTCCAAATCCTTTAATGTAAGGAATCTTGGAACTTTTGATTCCTCTTGACTTGGCATAGTCCTTCATATAATTTTTAGATGCCAGAACAACAACAGCAGCACCGTCAGTTACCTGAGAACAGTCTGCAATACAGAGTCTTCCGCCCACAGCCATATTGTTCGCGCCGCCTCTCGCACTTGCATGTTCCTTGTTCATAAACCATGTACGTGTCTGAGACTTAGGATTTCTCTTTGCATTAGCATAATTAATTCTGGATATTTCAGCAAGAGCATCCATGAACACTTCTTCTTTGAGTTTATATCTTTCGAGAATCACATCTGCCAGTCTTCCAAAAAGTTTAGGGAAAGGAAACTCAACTCCCTTAGCTTCTTTTTCATAATATGCAGCTGTTCCGAGGAAGTCCCCGCCGACTGCTGAACTGACTGTCTTCATTACTTCAATTCCGAGCACAATTGCTACATCGTAGTCTTTTGCGCGGATATGAGCATGAGCTGCATCGAGTGCAACTGAACCGGAAGCACAGGCTGCTTCATAACGTGCTCCTGGTATTCCGTAGAATGCAGGATTCACTTCTGTCAGGAATGCACCGAGATGTCCCTGATTTGCATACTGCTCAGCATCAAAGTTTCCAACGAAAACGCCGATTCTGTTTTTCTTGTTGAGTTTTTTAAGTTCATCATAGTCGATTCCGACTTTGACAAGAGCATCTTCGATGACTTCTTTCATCATCGCCATGAAAGTCTTGCCTTCTTTGGACCAGTTTCTCTGAAAATCTGTCTGTTCCCCGCCTAATACGTAAACCTTATCTGACATGTTTCCTCCTTATCAGCCTCTGAAGAGCGCTCTTGCGTCCAGTTTGTCTTTCAATTGATAGAATGGTTTTGTTCTGTCTGCATTTTTCAGAACAGCAGGAACTTCAATCTTTGACTGTTCCAGGAATTTGACTGCCTCAGACACTCCGCCGAGGAAATCCACGAAAGCCGATGCAGGAACCCAGTTAAATCCGAATCCCATCGCAGCATCCGCATTTTCCTTGTTCTCTACAACTTCACCTACGATTGAGAGAGAGTAGCTGATATATCTTGCAATAAAATATCTGCAGAGTTCTGCTTCGAATCCCTTAGCATTTTTAATCACATCCATTGCTCCCGAATAATCGGATGCAGCAATCTTTCTGCCTGCTTCCTTTGTGAAAGCGATGTCAAACTTAGGATATGGATCATAATTACCAGTGGATATATTGTATACAAACTTCTCTCTTTTTCCGTCAGCAGTCTTGCTTCTCTTGAAAAGACCCTGTCCTGATTTTGCACCCAGATTTCCTGAGTCAATCAGCTTCTGCATATAGCCTGGGAGTTTGAATGTTTCGTGTGCACTGTCTTTCGTGAACTGATAAAGATTGTCTACAATCGCTTTGTGAACGTCAAGACCGACGAAATCTACAGTAGCGAGAGGACCCATTGCACGTCCTGTAAATCCGCCCATGATTTCATCCATCAGTGCAAGTCCGCCCTGGTCGGAATACTTTTCCGCAACCTGAGCAATCTCGTTCATCAGCTGGAATCCGATTCTGTTTCCGGCAAATGCAGGAGTATCGTTTGTATACACAACCGCTCTTCCCAGAACTTCTTCCAGATATTTTCCCAGCTGCTTTTTGATTTTAGGATCAGATCCTTTATGAGAAACAAGTTCGCAAAGAATCATTTTGTAAGGAGGATTGAAAAAATGAGTCCCAAAATAGTGTTTCTGACCGTCAGAGTCAAATGCTTTTGACAGTCTTTCAATAGAAAGCCCAGAAGATACAGTCGAAATGATTGTACCCGGTCTTTTGTGTTTTGCAATCTGCGCGTTGATCGCTTCTTTGACATCGTAACTTTCAGCGACGAGTTCGAAAACCCAGTCCGAATCAGCAACAGCCTTCGCCAGATCATTGTCATAGGTTCCCGCTATCATTCTGGAACGAATTGTATCGGTTCGAACGGACTGAATTGCTTTTTCAATCCCCTCGTTGGCCTTTCCAAGGTCCCTCGCAAGCATATAAACCTTCGCTTCCCCAAAAGAAGCAATCACACCAGCGCTTCCAGCTCCCATGGCCCCGTTAGCACCAAGAATTGTAACAGTTTTTATTTCCCTCATATCTTCGACCTGAATGAAATTTTACTCTTTAAGTTTAGTTTTAAAAACAGCGTTCAGGAGGAAAGCTGTTTTTCTTTTTTATCGCTCTTATTCCGCTTTGCAAGGAGTTCTGTCTGCCAAATCTCCTGAATTATGTCCCGTTTGCGCTGTCAAATTGTGGGAACTCCTTTTTTGGTAACACCTAAAAGCATATCTTACCGTGGAAAAAATTCCTATTAATGTCGTCCCGGTTACCTCAACTGCCGAAGGAAGGCAGATCTGTGCAGAAAGGGAAATCTCAGAAGAAAAAAAATCAAAAGTAGTTGCTTTTTTTGCAGTTTTGTATTACGTTGTATTACGAGGAATGGAATGATAAGTCTCAGACTGCCGAAAGATATGGAAGAAAAACTGACAGAAATTTCAGTCGCAAAAAAAAAGACGAAGACATACATTATCAAGGAATCTTTGGAAATGTATCTTCGGTACCAAGAACCTGTGATGTCTCCGTATGAGCTGGGTAAAAAATATTTCGGAAAATATTCCTCAGGCCGTACAGACAATTCAGTCAATTTCAAAGAAAGAATCGGTGAGAAAATCAGAAGAAAGCATAATCGCTGATGTGATCATTGACACTGGTCCGATTGTCGCTTTTTTTGATGAAAGCGACAGATACTGCATCCCATTTCGAAATTTTCTGAAAGGATTTCGCGGAAGACTCTGCACTACTGTCGCCGCTGTGACAGAAGCATCGTATCTTCTGGATGAGTGCAAACCTGTTCAACTGGATTTCATTGAATGGATTAAGAATGGTGCAATCGAAATCAAGGAGATCAGCAATTCTGATTTTTCTCTGATACATAAATATATGACAAAGTATCAGGATACACCGATGGACTTTGCCGATGCCAGTCTCGTCATTCTCGCAAATAAACTGAAGACCGACAAAATCCTGACCTTCGATTCCGATTTCGAAGTGTACAGAACCGTATCCGGAAAAAAGTTTAATAATCTTTTAAAAGATATACTGAATCATTAAGGTTATGCATAGCCGCAGCAGCTTCCAGGTTTGTTACGCTCTTTTGCAGACCGTAACTGACGATATTGATATCTGATGCACTTGCTGCTTATAGAATGTTGATTTCATATGCAACTTTAACAATAGGAGTTAATAAGTATTTTCATCAATAAACAAATTTATGTTGTATTTCTGTCCGATTTTGTTTATGTGTGATTTAGGAACAGGAAATGCATCTTAAAAGTAAAAATCTTCCCAGTCTTTTGGTCTGTATTGGTGCATCTGCCGGGGGTTTAAATGCACTCGAAAAACTGTTTACTCATCTTCCAGAAATTTCCGGGATTTCCTTTCTGGTTGTTACGCATAAAGATTCAAAACAGAAGAGTCTTCTCCCTGAACTCCTTTCAAAACACACATCTCTTCAAATGATTGAAGTAAAAAAAAAGCAAAAACTGCTTCCGGATAAAGTTTACTTTTCTCCTCCCGGTCGTGAGCTCATTTTTCGAAATGGATACATCCAGCTGACAAAAGAACTGAAAGTTGGGAAAATTAAGAACCCAATCGACAGACTGCTCATCTCTGTGTCTGAAAATCTGGATTCGGATTCCTATATGAGCCTTGGTGCAGTAATTCTCTCCGGAACAGGGAATGATGGTTCATCGGGATTATCGAGCATAAAGGAAAGGGCTGGACTGGTCATCATTCAAAGTCCCGACTCCGCCAGTTATAAGGAAATGCCTGAGAATGCAGTCAGGACTGGAAACTATGATTTTATTTTAAAACCGGAAGAAATCGGCAGTAAAATTGCAGAATATAATTGTATTTATGATCTGACCGCCTCGGAAAAGACTGAAGAATCTGATCTGTACAGTCTGAAAAAAATTCTGGAAATCATCCGAGACAGAACAGGTCACGATTTCAGCTCATATAAAAAACCGACAATTCTCAGAAGAATTCATAAGAGAATGCTTTTTCGTCATTTCAGGGAAATGGAAAAATATCTGAAGTATCTGAAAAAGAATGAAATGGAATGTACTGAGCTTTTTCAGAGTATTCTTATCGGGACAACAAATTTTTTCAGAGATGCTCCCGCTTTTCAATTCATAAAGAAAAATATTATTCCGGAAATATTGAAGAACAAAAAGAAAGGTGAGGAGATCCGAATCTGGATTGCAGGATGTTCCACAGGTGAGGAAGCCTACTCTGTCGCAATGATTTTTCAGGAATATCTGAATCAGTTCAGAAAGAAAAATAAAATTCGAGTTTTCGCCACCGATATTGATGAAAAAAAACTGAAATTTGCACGTTCAGGAAATTATCCTAAAAGCATCAGCACTGATGTATCTGATGCAAGACTGAAAAATTTTTTCTCGATTCATGATGATGTTTATAAAATAGAATCTTCCTTTCGTGAGAAATTTGTCTTTTCAAATCATAATCTTTTGAGAGATCCTCCCTTTGTCAATATTGATTTTGCTGTCTGTCGTAATCTGCTGATCTATCTGGACAGGCATTCTCAGGAAAACATTCTGGAAAAACTTCTGTTTGCGCTGAGTCCTGAAGGTTATCTTTTCTTAGGTTCTGCAGAATCTTTAGGAAAGCATAATGATAAATTTATTACTTCAGACAGAAAAAATAAACTGTTCAGAAAGAAAAAAAACGCCGTTTCCAGAGTCAAAAACTTAAAACATATTCTGGAAAGAAATCAAGAAAGTATAAATACTTATAATCTGCAGTTTGACAGATCCAAGGAAGAACTGATTCTGACGAATGAAGAACTCTCTTCTATAAATGAGGAGCTGGAAACGTCCAGAGAAGAGATGCAGTCCCTGAATGAAGAAACACAGATCCTCAATCAGGAACTGAAACAGAAAGTATCGGAACTCGAAGAAATGAATAATGATTTGCGAAACTTTTTTGAAAGTACTAATATTGCTACAATCTTTCTGGATCAAAAGTTGAGAGTCAGACGTTTTACAAGGGAATCCCGGAAAATATTCAACCTGATTGATACAGATATCGGTCGACCTCTCTCTGATATTACCTCGGTGATTGAATATCGTCAGATCTTTTCAGACTGCATTTCGGTATTGGAAAATTCGGAGAAAATGGAAAAAGATATTCAGGATAAAAAAGGATCATGGTACCTGCTTCAGGTTCTTCCGTATTTTTCTGAAAATAATCTGACTCACGGTATTGTATTAAATTTTATTGATATCACGGATAAAAAGAAAATACAGGATGCAGAAATTAAAAATGCACTGATCAGTGCTGAAATTGGGAATCTGTCAAGAAGCCTGCTTTCAGCAGAAAATCTGAATGAAATATGCGGACTCTGTGCTGTATATGCAGGAAATCTGACTAAAAGCAGATTCAGTACGGCAGGATATTTTGACAGAGAGTCAGAGGAGCTTATTTTTCCCAGGATATTTGATAAGAATTCATTAAATAATAATGATTTAACTCAATATTCGGAAAAGCATTCGCTCAGTCTTCCAAAATCAGTCAAACAGAACATCAAACCGAAATTGTCCTCTGAAGTTAAGAATCTGGTCCAGAATTACCTGTCCCAGCATCAATTTACTGCTGATACTGTATGCATTCCAATCCTGCATCTGTCTGAATTGGTCGGAGTTATTTGTATTTCAGGTTCTGAATTACATGATCCGTCCCTTGGTGAGAATATTATAAATAAAATTACTTATCTTTTTTCCATTGCGATTGAAAAAAACAAAACTGAAACGGCCCTGAAGAAAGCTGAACATGATGCATATCTGGCTTCAAAATTTAAAAGTGAATTTCTTGCAAATACAAGTCATGAACTCCGTACTCCATTGAATGGAATACTGGGAACGATGCAGCTTCTGAACGGTACAAAAGTGACGGAGGAGCAGGCAGAGTTTGTAAATATTGCAATACATTCCGGAGAGAGTCTGCTAACCGTTATCAATGACATTCTCGATTTCAGTAAAATTGAAGCAGGGAAAATGGAACTTGCCTTTGAATACTTTGACATACGGGAACTCGTAGTATCAGTAATGAATACTTTTAAGTTTGAATTTCAGAGAAAGGAACTTTCATTTGCTGCGGATATAAATCCAAATATTCCGCAATGGGTAAAGAGTGACAGAAGCAGAATCAGGCAGATCCTCATCAATCTTATTGGAAATGCTGTCAAATACACAAATTCAGGATCAGTGATTTTAAAGGCATCGCTTGAAAAAAATAATATTCTTCAAATTGAAATTAATGATACCGGTTCCGGAATTCCGACAGAATTAATTTCCAAAATATATGAACCGTTCAGACAGGCAGACGGCTCCTTGATGCGAAAACATTCAGGTACCGGGCTTGGATTAAGCATTGCACACAATTTAATTGATTTACTGGACGGAACAATAAATATAAAAAGTGAACTGCATATCGGAACATCTGTTTCAGTGATGATTCCGGTCACCCTGCCGGACGATACAGTACATTCTGTCCTGAAAAAAAAAGAATCATGCATTCAAAACAGAAAGCTGCATATCCTGCTGGCAGATGATAATAAAATCAATCAGCTTGTGAGCAGAAGACTGCTTGAGAAACTGGGACATACTGTTGTCCTTGCTGACAATGGTCTTGAGGCAGTCAATAGACTGAGATCCGAGTTCTTTGACTGTATCTTTATGGATATTCAAATGCCGATTATGGACGGAATTGAAGCCACAAAAACAATCAGATCAGAGACATCAAATGTATTCGACAGTCACATTCCGATCATTGCACTGACTGCTCATGCAATGGTCAATGACAGAGAAAATTTTCTAAAGAACGGGATGAATGAGGTGCTTACAAAACCGATCAACCTTGATGATTTTTCAAGAGTTCTGTATCAGATATTTTCCTAATGCATTTATGAAATTACAGATTCTAGACCTCATATCCTTTTTGCGTAAGGTGAGTTATTAATAGTTACATTAAATCAAGGACTTTCAGAACAGAGCACCAAGGGCTTGACGTTGATTGAAAACAGAAGCGATCAATGAGCGAAGTCCATTAGATTTAAGTGTGACATTTTGTTGGATCTGAA
>JBPOJG010000503.1:0-8567 GCA_052033835.1 Spirochaetota bacterium | reverse complement strand
ATACTTTAATCTCCAGTATTTTGCCGGAAACGCTCCGACATAAATTTGAGGACAGGTTCTTTTGACCCGCCTAAAAAAAAAACTATTTTTTCCTCGATTTTTGCAGGCTTTAAAAAATTAGTTCTCCTAGAATATCCGTCTTTTGAATTTTTCCGACCGTCCTTGAGTCCATACATTCATCCCGATTGTCGCAGAGAAAAAAAAATTCGTTCTGACCTAGGCTGATTTTATCAGTAAAATCTCTAGGACTGATATTCTGAGGCAGTGCCGGTCTTGAATCCGAGAAGAAGGCAAACTTGTCTTCGACATTTTCCCCATTTCTTTTGAGTTTTTTATTTTTGATTTCTAAAACGTCCCCGGGTTTCCCCGCAAGCCTGCCCGGAAGAACCAGTTCTGCATTCTGAATTTTGTACAGATACATTTTTCCGTAATTCATTTTTTCCCTGCTGAACATTCTGTTCCAGAAACCTGTCTTTCCTTTGGCAGCGGCGGGACGCATTGAATCCGTACTGAACTTCCAGGCAAAAATGAAATATGATTTGAATACAAAGGAAAGCAGAATCCCGAGAACAAGCGACACTGTCAGTCTGATGAACAGCTTTCTGAATGCAGGCAGATTGTCGTAAAAAAGACTCTTCTTTTTATAGGAATACATGATGTCACGAACATCAGTACCAAGAAGCAGATCAAGAGATTTTTAATTCATCGCAGGAATATTTGCAGACGCATTTCACTCATCTTCCGCTGTCCCAGTATTGACTACAGTAAAAATTCCGGAATCTTCCAGTTTCTTTCTGGTATCCACTGCAGTTTCATTGATCAGTTTTCTTCTTCTGGAGAATCTGTTTTTCAGATAAATGTCAAAACTCAGAACAAGTGCAATAATTACAGGAGAGAAAAAATACAGTATATATACAGAAAAAAGAAATGATGATATAATGATGATATGCGCCGGATAATTGCCGTTAAAAAGCACATAAAGTCCGGCAAATACCGGAGAAATGGGAACACTTACAGCAAAAAGAAGAAAGAAAGTCTTCACTGTTCTCCCGCTTGTCAGAAGAAGTGAGGAACGGAGAGATTTTCTTACTGTATACCCTCTGTCAATTACAAAGAAAGGAGCAAATATCATTCGGACTATGATCCATGCAAAAACAACAGCCCCAAGAACCACTCTTATCTGAATAATTCCTTCAAATTCCCGAAAATCATCAAGTATTTTAATGTATAATACGTATAATGAATAATATATTATAAATAAAAAGGACATCTGGAGAAATTTTCTGAAATCAATGAGCCAGAGATCCAGATTGATTTTCGACTTCCTTACAAGAGAAAGATAAAAACGAAGCAGACCGCACAGAAAGTATGTCAGCACAGGAATTCCGAGATAACCCAGAAGAATGTTCTGATAGAACCGTTCATAGGAAATCCGAAAAACGAGGAACATCAGTGAAAAGTAAGTAAAGAATGCAATAAGTCCGAAGAACAGATTTACGGTCATTACCGGGATGAGGTTTTCATTTGTTATTCTGAGAGATTCCATCAGATAACGGAAAAAAATCCTTGGCGGTGTGAGCAGACGGAGCAGCAGTTTGAATAACATAATCCTACCTCGAATTTCTTATGAGAACAAGACCTGAATAGACCATCCAGAGAAAGGAAAGTATCACCAGGGCGACAGACGCATAAAACAATTCAGGCACCCAGCCGAACATTGCCGACTGTCTGATCTGTGCAGTATACTCTGTCAATAAAGTATGATAAGGCAGAACCCTGAACGATGTCCAGAACAAAAGAACAAAGACCGCCATAGAAGATGCAAATCCGACAGTATTTTCTTTCGAAGGACCGATTCTTACGAAATCGGGAGAATACAGTCTGTCAATCTTAAAACCGAGAGCATAGACGGACATAACTGCACCTAGTATCAGAACAAAACAGAACATTCCCAGGAGCTTTCTGTAAGGCGGTTTCGGGTTTTTCGGTACGACGCCGAAGAGGATGGAGATGACCCCGTCTCCTATTTCACGCATTGAAGATTCAGCTTCCAGGTTTCCGGCAATTACGAAGGCTGATTTTCGTTCAGGGTAGTAAAACAGAAAAATGGAACTGCCCGCACCTCTTCCGGAAAAATACATATATTTCTGTCCGAGAAGTTCGGAATGAAACCAGCCGGATCCGTAAAAAGGTTCACTGTTTCTTTCTTTTAAAGCGGTGGCCTTCCTTATCTGAGTTACACTCGTATACTTCAACAAATCCGACTCTTCCTTGATACTGAATGCCAGATACTTCAGAAGATCGTTGAGACTCGTAAATACTTTATCAGAACTTTCAGCAATCAGGGGCGTTTCCGTAAACTGAAGTTCAGTTCTTTTTCCAAAAAAATAAGAATAGTGTGCCGAACGATTTCTGCTCATTGACCTCTGTTCATATGTGCTTTCATTCATAGAAAGAGCCGGAAATATATCTGACTGAATGATGTCTGAAAATTTCTTTCTGCCCGAAATCCTTTTCAGAATTTCACCGAGAAGAATATAATTCAGACTGCTGTCTCTGTAGACATCGTCCGGACTGTCAAGTACATCCAGATTGGCAAAGGAAGGGAGCATATCCTTAAACGCGAAAAAAAGACTTCCGTCCGGACTGTGAACCATCCTGTCATGAAAAGGTTCCAGAAGAGAGCAGGAATCAATCAGATGTCTGACGAGGACATAGTTTTCTTTCCCTTTCCCTCCCAGTTTCCACTCAGGGATGTACTCAGTGACTCTGGCTTCTGATTTCAGTTTTCCTTCCTCAATCAGCTTTCTGGCTTTCAGCACAGTAAAATGTCTGGACAGTGTCCCTGCATTGAAAACTGTATTTTCATCAAAACTTCTTCCGCCTCCGGCAGAAGTGAATCCGATTCCCTTGCGAAGAACGGTTTTGTCTTCTTCCACAATTCCGAAAACTCCCCCGGGAATTTCTGCTTCCCGGAATTTTTCAGTCACAAACAGATCCATTCTGGAAATCAGTTCCTCTGAAAAGAGAACCCTGCTCTCACCGGAAATCATTTCTGAAAATGGAAAAAAAATTACAGCAGCAGAAATAAATGCAGTCCGAAAAAAGTGAGTAAAGCAGATTTTCATACAGTCTGCAATGAACTGATTAAAGTACAGAAACCTTCTGGATTTCTACAGCACATTCCCCTTTTTGATTTCTGCCGAGACGGTATTCCACCAAGTCGCCGATCATCAGTTCATTAAAGTCGCAGTTGACTACATCGGCATAATAAAAAAACAGATTCTGTCCCGGAATGTCTGTTTCAATGAAACCGTAACCGTCCTTGATGAACTTGATTCTGTTTCTTCTTGCCTCGGCAGACGGCTTCATTTCATTATAATTTATTTCAGGCTGAATATTTTCCTTCCCGTTTGCATTTATATTCTGCTGACTCTGACTGATCTCTTTAGGTCTGAATTCTGAACCTGAAATAAAAATATTCTGTATGGTAGGATCATTTCTCTTAGTTTTATCTTCGATTACATTATGCATTAATATCGGATAGGTTGCCTCATCAAGGAGAAGCACTGAAGTAGTCGTTTTCATTACAGTATTATTTGAATCAGTGTACTCGAGGTCCCAGGCCAGAATCATTACCTTGATTCCGAGAGTGTTCAGCTTGCGGATCAACGGCACATAGTCACTGTCCGAAGCAATCAGAACGACTACCTGGAACTTTTTATAGATCGACAGCTCAAATGCTTCTAGAGCAAGCCATACATCAATTCCCTTCTCACTTGTAATATTGTTTCTGGACAGAAGAGGAAGGAAATGAGTCACTACTCCTTCTTTCATCAGTACGTCTTCAAAAACTCTTTCTGCAAGAAGTTTATCCTTGTTCTGAGCCTCATAAGCGCTGAACCGCCCCCTGAAATAGTGAGAATCGACTATCTGACAGTATCTGATGTCGACTCCCTCAAACTGTGAAACCTGGCTTCTGATAAATTCATGCAGTCCGGAAATACTGACTCTGGATTTTTTCGAATGGTGGTAGTTGTAATAATTGCTTACATGCGAGAAAAATCCTCCATCATAAAAAACTCCAATCTTAATTAAACCTGTTCTGCTCTCATTCATGATTTTGGCTTCTCTCCCAAAGGTCCAAGTTTTTTCAGCAGAAGTTCATTGACTAACTTAGGGTCTGCCTTCCCTTTTGTTTCTTTCATTACTGCTCCGACAAGAGAACCGAGCACCCTGTCTCTTCCCTTTTTCCATCCATCCACAGCGTCAGGGTTATCCATAATTACTTTATCTGCAATTTTATCAAGTTCTTTATCATCTCTTACTACGGTAAGACCCTTTTCCCTGACAATCTGAGACGGAGTTTTCTTTTCTTCAAGCATTGCCTCAAATACTGTCTTGGCGATTTTTCCTGAAATCTCTCCCTTATTGATCAGAAGAATCAGTTCTCCGATCCGTTCAGGATCAATCACGAATTCTGTGATACTGATATTTTCCTTGTTTACGATTCCCAAAATTTCGTCTTTCACCCAGTTAGATGTCTTTTTGGCATCGCCTGAAACGGAAAGGGCTTTTTCGAAATAATCTGCGATTTCTCTTTCTGAGGAAAGAACCTCTGCATCATATTTGGGAAGTCCCAGCTGGGATTCGAATCTGTCCTTTTTGGCCTGAGGAAGTTCAGGAAGCCCTTTTCTCAGATTTTCAATATATTCTTTTTCGATACGTATTGGAGGAAGGTCAGGGTCAGGAAAATATCTGTAATCATGAGCCATTTCCTTGGTTCGCATTTGGACAGTTTTCATCAGGCTCGCATCCCAGAGTTTTGTCTGCTGCACAAAAGTCAGACCTCTCGAATACTGGTCAATCTGCCATTCAGTTTCATATTCAATTGCTGCTTTGACAGCCTTGAATGAATTCAGATTCTTAATTTCGACTCTGGTTCTGAATTCCTTTTCACCTTTCAGTCTGACGGAAACGTTTGCATCGCACCGAAGAGAACCTTCTTCCATATTGCAGTCTGAAACATTTATATATCGAAGAATATTTTTGAGAGTATTCAGATACAGATACGCCTGATCGCTTGATCTCATTTCCGGTTCGGAAACGATTTCAATCAGAGGAGTTCCTGCCCGGTTCAGATCCACGTAAGATGCCTGAATCGAAGGATCAGCGGAATGAATGAGTTTTCCTGCATCCTCCTCAAGATGAATCCGAGTGAGATTGATGACAGTCGGAGAATCCTTTCCCTTTTCGTAAAAGCTGATCTTCCCGCCGACACAGATCGGCTTGTCAAACTGAGAAATCTGATACCCTTTCGGAAGATCAGGGTAAAAATAATTTTTTCTGTCAAATTTTGTAAACAGTGCTATTTCCGAACCCAGTGCAAGTCCTGCCTGAACTGCCTTTTCGAGCGCCGCCTCATTCAGTACCGGCAGTGTCCCTGGCAATGCATAACAGACAGTGGCCACCTGTGTATTTGGAGATGCTCCAAATTTAGCGGGACTTTTTGAAAAAATTTTTGTTTCAGTGTTCAGCTGAGCATGTACTTCTAAACCGATAATTACTTCATATTCCATCATATTTCTCTGAACATTTTTTCAGAGCAATGCATTTGCACAAGTAATTTAATGATCTCTGCTTTCTGCCTGCCGATGCCGTCAGAAAGACTGCAGACTGTGTTTTCAGCAACCTGTTCGAAACGTCGCTTTCAGCCGAGATGTTCACGTTCAGTGAATCTCGATTTCGAAAGAATACCCTTCATAATTTCTCACATTCATGACGCCTGTCGCGAAAAGCAGATACTGTCCTTTAATGCCGACTAAAATATCCGATTGAGCAGTGCCTGCTTCAAATTTTTTGTGAACCTTCTTTTTAGGAAAATCCTGTACAGGATAAAGTATCTCTGTTTCATTCGCAGAAAGAGATGTCAGTTTTTTATCCAATTTCACTTTTTCGGTTAATTTTTGGAATTCCTTCTTTAAATCCAATTTCTCCGGGTTTCCGGAAATCATTTTCTGCCAGGAAGTTTTGTCAGAAATAAATTTTGCAAATTCAGATTCGACAAGACCTGCTTCAAGCCTGGACTCTGTTTCATATATGGCAAGAGCCTGAACAGCACCCTGATCCACCCATCTTTTGGAAACTGGATTTTCCTTCGTAATGCCCACTTTGAGACCGGAGGTATTTGCCAGATAAACTGAGTGCTTTTTAAAGCAGTTCATTTTTCCCCATTCAGGCTCTCTGCAGGTTCCCTGATGAAAATGACAGGTATCCGGGCGAAGGATGCACATATCATTTTCTGCAAGCGTTATAAAACATTTGTAGCACGCACCCTGATTGAAGCTTTTTTTAGTCACTGCTCCGCAGGATACGCATCTGATCTCTCCGGTAAATACCAGACTGATCTTTTTTCCAATTGCAGAATTGAGAGGGATTGCGGTTTTTTTTTCTCCCTTTGCCTCTTTTTTTCCTTTCACCTCATAATCTACAGTCACAAAAGAGTATTCTACCGGAGACAGTCCGGAATGGGAAAGCATTCTTGCGTAGGCCATTCTCAAAACTCTACTCTATTCAGTTTTGATACATTTTTATTCTCATCTAGTTCCATAAGGTAAATCTTTTTTAAAGTGATTCCCTCCTTTTCGTTTACCCAGTCAAAGAAAATCAGAGAATTTTTATTGATATAATGAGAAATGAATCCGTCTTTTCTGTAAAAAATTTTCAGAAGAAATTCAGACTCCTCACCCGGCGAAACTATGATCAGTTTTCCTCCAAAAGTCGAATCTATTTCTGAAACTTTGATATTGATAAATCCGCCGTCCTGAACATCGATCGATTTGCCAGTCTCCTCACTAGCTGAACTTACGTCTTCATAAGAAAGAAAACTGCAGGGAAAACTCCCGGGAAGAGAGGGGAATTCGTCTGAACAGTTTGAATAGGGAATGCTTTTTTCCTTGCCCAGCACAAGTTTCACATCCAGATTTTTCCTGATTCTTTCAAAATTGACCTTCTTCAGGATTTTTTCTTTTTCCTTGTCTGATACTTTCTTAAAAGCAGAATCTGCACTCAAGGCAGAAGCGATCAGAAAAATAGAAACAGCCGCAATGATATTCATTCAATTACCTCAATATGCTTATCGGACAATAGGCAGAATACCTGACCGCCTCTCCGAAACTTTATTCAGATGTTCTGCAGTCGAATCCACTTTTGCTTTCTGCTTTACAGGAAAACTCGAAATCGGAAGATCTGACTCATGAAGCACAGACGTTCCTTCAATACGTCGGGTCCCAATATTCCCGAAATGCACTATACTCTTCCACGCAGGAACCTGATATTAAAGGGTATTGAGCTAGTCGAGGATATGCGTTATTTTACTATCTGGGCTCCTAGGCAGACTGGTAAAAGCACTTACTTTCGGCTTCTTTTGACTGAACTCGAAAAGAACGGATACAGGGTTGCACATATCAATTTTGAAAATTATAAGACGACAACTGAAGACGAATTGTTTCATTCCTTAAAAATCGATATTCAAAAGTTTTGGAATATTGAATTACAGTGCAGAAGTTTTACTCAATTTTATGATGAGATTCGCTCTATTGATAATCAGAAATTTGTATTTATCTGTGATGAAATTGAAGGGCTGAATCCGGACCTGTTCGGACAGTTTTTACATACAATCCGAAATCTGTATCATTCCCGTTCCGGCCATTCATTGAAGTCGGTGGTGCTTGTGGGAATGTCGAATATCACTGGGATCATTCAGGACAATGCAAGTCCGTTCAATATTGCAGATGAGCTGGATGTTCCGTATTTTACTGATGAGGAGACAAAAGAACTGTTAGGACAGCACGAAGCTGAAACCGGTCAGATCTTTGAGGAAAAAGTAAAAGAGAAGATCAGCGAGATTACTGCCAATCAGCCGGGACTCGTAAACGGATTTGCCCGTAAGCTGACAGGAGATCATCCTGATAAAAAAATCATTGATTACAATGATTATCTGAAAGTGGAAGAATGGTATCTCACGGAAGCAATCGACAAAAATGTATCGAATATTATAAATAAGTCAAGTAAATTCAGAAGTTTCGTGGAAGGGCTTCTCTTTACCGAACTGACAGTTCCCTTCTTGATCGACAGACCTTCGATTAAAGAATTATTTGTGAACGGGATCATTAAAAAAGGAAAGGATGGGAATGTAGAATTCTGGGTACCTCTGTACAAAAAAAGACTGTTCAGTGCTTTTTATCCCTACACAAATGGAGAAGGAAAAAGAATTGCAGGCAATATGCTTTCTTCAGACTATCTGACTTCTGATAATAAAATTGATTTTACCAAACTGATGGACAGTTATAAAGCGCATATCAGACTGAGAAGTTTCAGGCCGTTTCGGGAAAAGGATGAAAATGGAAAATACATTTCCATACCGGAAGCAGCCATGATCTACAGTTTCGAAACCTATATCAGCATTTTCCTGCGCGAGCTCGATGCCAAAGTATACAGAGAAGCCTATGTGTCTCTCGGAAACACGGATATGATTATCCATTTTCAAGATTATGAGTATCTGCTGG
>JBPOJG010000084.1:0-12388 GCA_052033835.1 Spirochaetota bacterium | reverse complement strand
CTTTTGAAAACAGAAAACTGAAGGAACAGATTCTCAGAGTGACAAATAAATCCTATGTTCTGCTCGGGGTGGGGATGGGAGCAAGATATATTGCAGAATCATTATTTTTTAATTCAATCCAGATCACCCCCGACAATTTTTCGAGTATGCCCAATCTGCTCGGAGGTGCCATATCCAACCTGATTCTAGTGAATCACAGAGTCTGAAAATGTCAAAGAAGAAAGAAGAAAAAACAGTACATACAACCGGTGAAATTACGACAAACAAGAAGGCAAAATTTAATTTTGAGCTTCTCGAAACTGTCGAAGCAGGAATCATGCTGACAGGCTCTGAAGTAAAGAGTCTCAGAGAAAAAAAAGCAAATCTGACTGATGCATTTGCGAGAATCAGAAACGGGGAAGTATTCCTCGAAAATTTTCATATCACTCCTTATAGAAACGGAGGATATGCAAATCACGCAGAAGTCAGGTCCAGAAAACTCCTTTTCAAGAGAAAGGAAATACTGAAACTTCAGAAGCTTGTGAAGGAAAAGGGACTGAGTCTTGTGGCAGTGAAGACTTATTTCAATCAGAGGGGATTTGTAAAGGTTCTGATTGCATCAGCAAAACCGAAAAAGCTGCACGACAAGAGAGAGACTGTTCAGAAAAGAGAGTCTCAGATAGAAATAAACAGGGCCATGAAGGGCAGAGAATGAAAAAATATCCGATTGTATCCATAGTAGGACGTCAGAACACGGGCAAGTCCACTCTATTCAACGCAGTTTTCAAGAAGAATCTTGCGATCACGTATGATTATCCCGGAGTCACTAGAGACGTCATCAAAGGAGTCTATGAAGATCCGGAAACTGAACAGAAATTTCTTCTATGCGACACCCCGGGACTCGATATAGAAAATATCGACGATCTGTCGGAGAGCATTATTCAGCTTGCATTTCAGCAGCTGCTTGATTCAAATGTGATTCTGTTTCTGATAGACAAGAATGATATACGTGCTTACGACTGGAAACTCATCAAACTTTTCAGAGAGGACAGACGTTTTAATGATAAAAAAATACTTTATGTTCTGAATAAGTCGGACAATCCGGATGAAGAACTGGATTTTGATCCCTTTTATCGTGCCGGAATAAAGGAAATTATTCCTATTTCAGCTCTCGGAAGAAGGAATCTGAAACTTCTGCTTCAGACTGTTTTCTTTCATCTGAAGGATTTCAAGTCAGGAGGAACGGAAGAGATTTTCTGCAGAATAGCTATTGTAGGAAAACCCAATTCAGGAAAATCAAGTCTTCTGAACGCCGTTCTGGGATATGAAAGAGCCGCTGTGAGTGCAATGGCAGGAACAACCAGAGACTCGGTAAATGAGACATTCTGGTTTGAGGAAAAACTGATTGAGATAGTGGACACTGCAGGGATCAGAAAAGGAAGCAGAACTTCCGAGGATTCAATGGAATACTATTCCTATGTCCGCTCTGTGGACTCCATCAGAAAAGCAGACATCATCATTCATATTCTGGATGCGCAGAAGGGAGTCGGGGAATACGACAAGAAGATATTCTCACTGATTGAAAAGGAAGGGAAACCTCATATTTTTGCAGTGAACAAATGGGATACAGTCGCAGACAAGGATTCAAACAGTTTTGAAAACTATAAGAAGAATATGATCTCCAGATTTCCGCCTTCTGCAGTGACACCAGTCATCAGCATCAGTGCAACGGAAAAAATGAGAGTCCGCAAACTCATGACTGAGGTTTTGAAAATCAGGGAAAGAGCTTCTCTGAAATTTTCCACGAGAGACCTGAATGATAAAATAAAATATTATATGGATGCAGGGAAACTCAAGGGGAAGGAAAAGAAAAAACCGAAAGTCTATTATGCAACACAGATTTCAGTGAATCCGATCAAACTGATTCTTTTTGTGAATTCAAAGGATGTGTTTGACGGAAGAGCAGTTTCCTTTCTGAAAAAGAAATTCACTGAAGAATATTCTCTTCAGGGAATTCCCATCCAGATTGACGTCAGGGAGAAGTCGGACAAAGACAAATAGGGCGAGTTTTATGCAGTCCCGGTCAGAACTCCAGTGTCGTCCTCACAAACACAGATCTTTCCTTTGTATCAAACGCAGAGATCCCTGCAGGTTTGGAACTGCTGAACTGTGATGAATACTCTGTTTTTGTTCTCTGATCCCCGACTGCATCCATATACACTTTTTCTCTTTCTCCGTTTGTGTCGAAGTTTCTTGTCTCAGATCCTCCGAAGGAAATTCGGAATGTGTCCGAGTAAATATATTCAAAAAAGAGAAGAGATCTTCTGAAGCTGCTTTTTGATGAAGTCTGTCCGGTGAGAAGATAATTTCTTTCTTCATAGACCGGACTTACGATTCCCCCGGAGCCTGTACCTTTTTCCTGACGAAACACCATACTCCATTCATTCCAGGAAAATCCTGTCCAGAAATACCCTGCTCTTCCTGAAAGATCATTTTGGTATACAGGGTAATTATCCAGATGAAACTGATCATAAGTTTTTCCCCGGAACTGTCTTTTGAAAAGAGCACCTGCTCCTATATTCAGGAATTTTCCATAGAGAAGATTGAATTCAGCAGCATAGGAAGAAGATTTCTGGGATCTGAGATCTTTGACTAGTCTAGTCTCAGAGTTTCCGTCACTTGCAATACAGGAAGTCTTTCCTTCCCTGCACTCATCGCCTCCGACCCCGGCAATGTTTCCTGCCCTTCCGAAAAAATGAAGTCCCAGTTTCAGTTTCTCAAATTCCTGTTCTGCTGAAATTCTTCCGACGAGATCATATCCCGAAGAGGCAGTATTCTGCATTTCTCTGTATCCTTCTCCGTTCACTGCACCGATATGTGCACTTAGGAATTTCCATTTTGTCAGAATGCTTGCTCCAAGGTCTGCAGGTGCAGGAGAGAGTTCCAGTGATTCGAGCGGACCTCTGTCCACATATCTCCAGTTCCAGTATCCTTTCCATTGAGTGTAAGTGGAAGGCAGTTCCTGAATGCCTAGAATAAACCGGATTTCCAGATCCTGAAAAGTCCATTTCTTCTGTACATTTGCTCGTCTTACCAGAAATGCATAGGGATTTGATTTTGTGCCGCTGTCCGCTTTTGTATCTGAAGAGAATGTGCTGCTTCTTGCAATTTCCCCCCAGAATTCTGCCGTGATTCCCTTGTCTTCCCAGTCCTTGCTGATCATCAGAAGTGTCCATGGAGATGAGAATCCTGTTCTGTCGTCTTTTTTGGCATTTGAGAGACCGGTATCCGAATTCCTGACTCTGTAACCGTAGGAAGGGGAAAGAACTGCTCCTACTTTCAGACCGAAATAGGCATCAGGTTCATCCTGTTTTGCTGTGATGATTTTTTCTGCATAAACTCCGAAAGGAAAACAGAAAAGCAGAAGGAAGAAGACAGGGAGTGAAAAAAATTGTTTCATGGCAGGTTGAGACTTAATGTATAATTACAGGCGAAAAAAGAAAGTGATTTTCACGTATTGCACAGGATTTGATCCCCGTTTTCCCTCAATAAAAAAACCTTTACATTCGAATTCCTGCAGTGATAGTGGAGTCAAACAGACACGGAGTATTTATGATTAGAAAACTGACCTGTCTGGCTTTGATTTCGATGCTGTTCTATCATTGCCAGGGAAAGGAAAAGGCAAGTCCCCTCGATCAGATTCTGAAGCTTTTATTTGTACAGGAAGTGGTGAATACAACAAACTGTCCGGGAGCGAAAGGAGAAGATCCTTTTTACAAGGACCAGTGGCATCTGAACAATGACGGTACCATCTCCGGTTCAGTCTCGGGTGAAGATGCAAAGGTTCAGGCTGTATGGAACGGGGGAAATTATGGTGCAGATGTACTCGTTGCAGTCGTAGATGACGGTCTGGAAGTGGCACATGAGGATCTGAAGGACAATATTTCGACTACTGTGGCTGGATACAATTATGTGAACAGTACAACAAATCCTACCCATCTTTACAGTACTAGTTCCGATCCCTCGGGTCATGGTACAAATGTGGGCGGTGTGATTGCGGCAAAAATGAAAAATGGTATCGGCGTAAGAGGAGCTGCTCCCTGTGCGAAACTCACAGGAAGAAATATCTTGGAAATGGGAAGTGGAATGACTACGACAGCAATTGCTGATGCAATGACAAAAGATATTGCAAGTATTGCTATTTCTAACAACAGTTGGGGTGCTACAGACAATACCGGAAAATATTCCGATAGTTTTGCCAATTCTACATGGAGGACAGCAATTGATACAGGTGTAAAAGACGGAAGAGGTGGGAAAGGAACCCTGTATCTCTGGGCCGCCGGAAACGGAAGTGAAACTGCATTCCCAAGTGCTGCTGCATTAGGAACTCAGTTTTTTGACAACGCTAATTATGACGGTCAGGCGAACTATCATGGAGTGCTTGCAATAGGAGGAATTGGTATAAACGGAAAGAGGGCTGCATACTCAGAAAGAGGAGCAAATGTCTGGGTCAGTGCTCATACTCAGGGTAATTCAACAACTGCCTATACTACTGCAATTTCGACTACAGATCCTTCTGGAACAGCTGGATATAATGCCGGAAAGGATTCAACAAATTACAGCAATGGGAACTATAATAACAAATTCAATGGAACATCCTCTGCTACTCCTTTGGCGGCAGGTGTGATAGCACTTCTTTTAAAGGCAAAACCTGATCTAAGTTGGAGAGATGTGAGAGAAATTCTGGCCAAGTCTGCCCGGAAAAATGATGCGACTGATACTGACTGGGCTGTAAACGGTGCGAACTACAATATCAATCACAACTACGGTTTCGGTGCAATTGATGCTGCCAATGCAGTGACCGTTGCAAACAACTGGACTAATATTACAGGAGATTACAAAAGTGAAGCATCTACAACAGCAGCAACATCCACTGCAATTCCTGATAATACCGCAGGGGGTGCTTCTACTACAGTCACCTATTCGGGAACAATTACAAAGATTGAGTATGTGGAAGTGACTTTCAATACAACACATTCAAATTTCGGAGAACTGACAGTGGAACTGACAAGTCCTGCAGGAACTAAAAGTATATTGGTGGAAAAGCATAACTGTCTTTCTTCTAGCGGGAGTTATGGACCGAGCCATTGTACTGGATCGCAGCCCACAATGCGTTTCGGATCAGCCAGACATTTGGGAGAAAGTCCGGTCGGCACTTGGACGATGAAAGTGATTGACGGTGTAGGTGGTGGAACCACAGGGAATTTCGGATTTTCCCTGACGATCAAAGGAAGAGCAAATTAAGGAGGAATTATGAACAAATTTACAAGATTAGTACCGTTTATTTCACTGTATCTTCTGTCCTGTCTTTCCATGAATGCGGAAGACAAGACTCCGCCGAAAATAGATGTATCTTCAGGAACTGTTGTATGGTATGACGGTGCAGACAAGAAAACATCATATATCATGAAAGACTATGTGGCTGAGTTTGAAGGTTCTGCAGGATCCAAAATCAAGGCAGTGGATAAAAATGCATCCACACTGAAGCAGAGTGCAGGTAAACTGAAGATTCATAAAGTCACTGATGAATCCATCAAGACATCTCTTTCCCGTGCAGAGGTCCCTAAAAGTCTGAAGGATGCAGGAGATTTTGTTCCTGTTTTTTCAGAAAGTAATTCTGAGTATGGAATAGGTGTTCCTCACAATGTGATTGTGGGATTTGAAAGTTCAGTTTCCGAATCAGATGCAGAAAAATTTGCAAAGGAATACAAGACTAGAATCAAGCAGAAACTCAGTTTCGGAAATCTCTATGTTCTGGAATCTGATCCTGGACTTGCTGCGATTGAACTCGCAAATTTTTTAAGAACACAGAAAAATGTAGTCTCTGCTTCACCTGACTGGTACAGACAGGCAGCAAGAAGATAGAATACAGTGAATACTGCGAAAAAACAGATGGTCCGCGGATGAACGCAGACATATGGGTCAAAATCAGAGATCTGTGATCTGAATTAGATTAAATTCAGTAAATGGATTCTAATGAAGATCCGTCTTGACCTGCTGTGGATTTCCGTTTTTTCGCAGTTTCTCCATAATTAAAAATCGAAGTACGGATATACAAAAGCAGAAATGCAGTCCCATATTTCGTTTATGAAGAATATATTTTGATTAAAAAAGATTATCTGATAGTCATTCCTGTATACAATGAGGCAACCACGCTCGAACGTGTTGCAGCAAAAGTCATTCTGTCCAGTGCAGCTTACGCAAATGTACTGTTAATCAATGACGGTTCCACTGATGAGACACCTGAAATCCTGGAACATCTGAAAGCCTATTTCGGATGCATAGGACTTATTCAGAAAAGAAAAAATGAAGGATATGGAGCAACCCTGGCCTGCGGATTCGAATATGCTCTTCGGAATGAATATAAGTATCTGATCACAATGGACTGTGATGATCAGCACCAGCCGGAAGACATTATCCGTTTTGTGAATGAATCCGACAGTATAGATCTTGTGAGCGGGAGCAGATATTTGCCTGAATCAGAATCCAAAGGCATCAAACCTCCTGTTGAAAGAGTGGAAATCAATTTCCGAATTACTAAACTTCTGAACCGGAAATATGGATGGAATCTGACGGATTCATTCTGCGGATTCAAAAGATACAGACTGTCTTCTTTTTCAGACGCATCCTTTGAAGAAAAGGGATATTCTGCTCCGATGGAAATGTGGAGTTACGTTCATTCGAAGGGCTTGAGCGTAAAGGAAATTTCTGTAGATAAAATATATATCACTGCAGACAGAACTTTCGGAGATGATCTGGATAAGAAAAGAAAGAGATTCAGATACTATCTGGAAACTTGGAGAAGATCTCACAGAAAGTTTTCCGGAGAAAAACTCTGGAGCAAAAAGGCACCTGTATGGCAGGCATAGTCTTCAGTATCTTTTCCATCCTTTACGGAATGCATATATACCTGGAAAGCGAGACTTTCTTTTTCAAGCTTTTCGGAGGTATACTTGTGTACGCGGGGATCAGCCGCCTGATGAATTTTTTTCAGGGAGAGAGTGATAAAAGAGATTCCACTTTTTACAGAAGACTGGACACTGAAAATCTGAGAACAGTGGATCAGTCGAGTGCAGGGAGCCGGAACTGGTACTATATCATTAAACTGAAGGAACTGTTTGCAGGAAGAGATTCAGTGGATATCCTCACATCCATTATCGCGGCAGCAGGCATTCATTCCGCTAAATCAGACGGGAATATTTCAGAAAAAGAAATAGAGGCGATCAGAAGCTGCATCAACAGAAATTTTCCCGGACGGGCAGACCACAGTTTCATTGCAGAAGCAGTCAGAATTACTAAAAGACATCTTTCAAGTTCGGGTCAGCATAACATACCGGTTTCCTGTATCGCAGTCATTGAACTGTATCTGGAGCTGATCAGTTATATGCCTGTTCAGGAAAGGCAGGAACTGACTCTCCTCATTTTTACAATTCTTCATGAAGTTGCAATTGCAGATCAGGGAAGAATGACTTCAGAGAAGACTCAAATGTTTTTTATTCTGTATCAGCACTTCGGGATTTCTGCCGATTTTGCTGAAATCATCCGAAGAACTGCTGAATTCAATGCAGGGCGAAGACAGAATTTTCGGCAGGACAGCCGGAATGCGAAAATTGAAGAGGCATTGAAATTTTTTGGGCTGAATAAGGATTATACGAGAGATGAACTTGACAGAGTCTGGAAAAAAAATGCAATGATGTATCATCCTGACAGATACCACAGTTCCAGCCCTGAAATCCACGATGTAATGAAAAAGAAATTTCAGGATGCTAAAGAATTTTATGATCTTCTTTCTGAAAACATCAAGAACAGAAACTGAGGGACAGAATTCATTTTTTCAGCTGGAATAAAAAAATAATTAAAAAGATTATCAGAAAGGATAAAAATCATGATAGAACTTAAAAGGGTTTCCAAGAGTTTTCATTCAGGCAGTTCAGTGCTTACGATACTGGATTCCCTGTCTGCTGAAATCAGACAAGGGGAGTTTGCTGCTGTAATGGGACCTTCCGGCTCCGGAAAATCCACATTTCTCGGAATTGCAGCAGGACTTGATTCTCCTGATTCAGGCGAGGTCATTGTCGGCGGAACTCTAATTACGGGTAAGTCTGAATCGGAGCTGAGCCGGTTCCGGTCTGAAAATATCGGGTTTCTTTTTCAGAACTTTTTATTGATTCGAAACATGACCGTGATGGAAAATGTATCTATGCCCCTTGCAGTGAGCGGCAGATATTCCAGAAAGGAAATTGCGGACAGAGCAGAAAATGCCCTCAGAAAGGTTTCCATGCAGGACAGAATGACTCATTTTCCTTCTCAGCTTTCAGGAGGAGAAGAACAGAGAGTTGCTCTTGCCCGTGCTTTTGTGAACAGTCCAAAGGTTCTCTTTGCAGACGAGCCTACTGGAAATCTGGATTCAAAAAATGCTGCAAATGTAATGGAAATTCTTCACACGCTGAACAGAGAAAACGGTTCTACTCTTGTCATAGTAACCCATGACGAAAAGGTTGCTTCGATGTCGGACAGGATTCTGGAAATGAGTTCCGGTCAGCTTTTTGAACGGAAGAAAGACAGGAGTCCTAAAAAGAAAAAATAGATTTTTGGATAAATTTTTCTTTAAAATATCCGTGTTTTTACAGATACTGTACCCATGAGCGACTTGGAAAAACGGGTTTTGGAAAGGGCCAGTGATGGCGGTTATCAGTTTACTTCTTACGGTGAATTTTTATCCTACTATCATGCTCATCTGCAGCTTTTCAATAAATATCTGACAGAAAAGAAGGATATCCCCCAGTCCGAAAAAGATAAGATATATCAGAGACTCAAAGGGTTTATGGTTACGAATGTAAAAAAGACAGAGCATTTTTTTGAAAAAAACAAAGAATTTGCTGCCTTTTTAAATACGAACCCGAATGAGCTCGGAAATTTTTTAAATCATAATTTTATTTCTACACTTCAGAAGGTTCAGGATAAACTGAAACACCAGGAAATTGACAAACTGAAGTCTGGTGCAGGTACAAGTTTTACGGGAATCACCGACGAAATCAATTATATCATCGGTGAAATCTTCCCTGCAAATGGACGATTTGTATTTCATGAAGGTCTTATCAGTCTGGAAGACATTACAACCGGAGAAGTTATCAAGCCTAAAGGGCTTTTAGGCACAATCAAAGAAGAAAGGGAAAGGGAAGAGCAGAAAAAGCAGGAAGCCCTTGCCAAAAGAAATAAGCCTCAGACTTCTGAGCAGGTTTATGAAGATTCCATTCTCAAACAGATTATAGACGAATTTCCTCTTGAACTGTCCGGAGAAAGACTGGAGCTTAAAGAAGAAGTTTTAATCGAAGCGATTACAATCATTGATAAGGAAGAAAAGAAGCCCAAAGGACTTCTAGATGATGTGGATGATCTGAGTCTGGAGGACACTGTCCCAAGATACGACTCCTATTCAGAAGAGGAGCAGGATGAAGAACCGGGACTCCTGGATGATATTGAACAGTATGACAGCGAGAACTCTTATCAGTCTGAAAATTCAGGACTCTTGGATGATATAGAAGAGTATGAAAAAAGCGGATCACAGTCGTCTGATGTTTCAGAAGAGGACGATGGACTCGGTTCATTTCTGGATGATTTGGACACTCCTGTGACTCCCGCAGAACCAGTGAAAGATGAAGCTGACCTTTTTTCGTTTAAAGTGTATTCTGATTTAAACAAGAAGATTTTTGATTTTAAATCTAAGAATGATATGAACGGATACAATGCTTGGCTTGCTTCTTCCGACTCAATTACCAAAAGTTATATTTCCATCAGATCTAATTTATCCAAGGAATCCGGAGGAAGTGCAGTCGACTGGAATTCTTATTATGTTTCCATATCATCCAAAGCAGGACTGAGCACATCTGTATTGGATAAACTCAAAAACAGAATAGTCCATCTGGACAAAGTGAAGAGTTTTCTGGATATTTGTGTAAATGAGCTGAAAAAACAGCCCCAGGAAGTTCTTAGCATCATGAAATTCGCATGGCCACATATTCTGGAAGCCTTCGGAGCTGCCCCCGATTATGATGAAGTGAAAAAAAGTATCAGCACGCTGATGGAAAAAGTCAAAAATGATTCACAGAGACAGCCTATTGAAAAGATTCTCTTTCAGGCAATATCTAAGCTGAAAACAATGCTTTGATTATCTTGAATATTTAAGTATTTCGTCGGTTTCAGTGAGATTGATATCATCTTCTCTGATAGTATACCCCTCATCCGGAAGAACATCGAACTGGACCGAATCAATTACATCACCTTCAAAAGCAACCTTCAGATTGTACCTTCCAATTTCCAAATTCTTGAATCTGTCCTTCAGTGTGTAACTTTCCGATTCGATCATCTTTTTTTTGACGTCCACTTCTACAAATCCGAGTGATTCTTTCTCTAGACTTATGAAAAATTCATCAGATGAGGAGTAATTGATCTGAAAAGGGGACCAATGAAATTTGTATACATAGTGGACTATATCGGCCGGTGAGAAAATCAGTCCAGTTCTCATCATTTTGTAATCGGTCACTACAAAAAGTTCTTTTTCAAGAATTCCTTTTTCTGTATTTGACGATACAGCCCATCCAAATTCACCCTTTGCGGGAGAACAGTTTTGAAATAATAAAAATGATGCAGTCAGGAGGAAAAGAAGGGTATTTTTCATGTCTAATATAGTTTTCGGTATTTTTTCAGAATTTCCTTTCGTCTGATTCTCTTTTTTCTTCCACAATTCTGACTTTCTCGGATATATTTTTTTCTCTCGGAATGTCATAGGAAAAACCTGCCTGTCTCTTTTCCCTGCTGTCCATTCTGATGATCTTTATGTTTTTCAGTATACTGTAAACTGAATATCCGAAACGGAAAAGCAGAAAAAGAACGACAAATAGAAGAATCATCTTGAACATTCTTCAATTATTCCGTTCCCTTCTTATACAGTCAACAGGAATATGGTATCAGCCGAATCTGCCGGATATATAGTCCTGAGTCAGTTTCTTGTCAGGAGACTGAAAAATCTTGGATGTCATATTGAATTCGATAAGTTCACCAAGCATCAGAAATGCAGTAAAGTCAGAGATTCTGCCTGCCTGCTGCATATTGTGAGTGACAATAATGATTGTGATATGTTTTTTCAATTCCATTGACAGTTCTTCAATTTTTCCGGTGGAAATCGGATCAAGTGCGGATGTGGGTTCATCGAAAAGAAGAATTTCCGGTTCGGCTGCAAGTGCCCGTGCAATGACTAGTCTCTGCTGCTGTCCGCCTGAAAGATCATACGCACTTTTTTTCAGTTTATCCTTGACCTCGCTCATCAGAGCTGCTTCTGTCAGTGCTTTTTCCACTCTGCCTTCCACTTCCGATCTGTTTTTGATGCCCTTCAGTCTGATTCCGTAAGCAACATTGTCAAAAATGGACATAGGAAATGGGGTCGGTTTCTGGAATACCATTCCGATTCTGGCACGGAGAGTCATCAGATCTTCCGTTTTTTCGAGAATATTTCTTCCTTCAAAAATAATTTCTCCTTCATATCTGTTTCCCGGATAAAGATCATGCATTCTGTTGAAACATCTGAGAAGTGTGGTTTTTCCGCATCCGGAGGGGCCTATCAGAGAAATGATATGATTTTTCGGTACAGTCAGGTTCATGTTTTTTAATGAATGAGTATTGCCGCTGTAGTAAAAATTCAGGTCTTTAACTTCAATTTCTGGATTTATATTTTCTTTATTCAAACCTTGTGACTCCTTTTGATAATGACGCGGCTCAGAATTGTAATACTTAATATAAAAACTGTTATAATTAACGATGCTGCCCAGGCCTGTGCATGCCATTCATCGTAAGGACCCATCGCATATTGAAAAATATTTACTGTGAGGGATGCAATCGGTTCACCCATGTCTGTAGAGAAAAACATATTGTTGAAGGATGTGAAAAGCAGGGGAGCTGTTTCACCGGAAATTCTGGCAATCGCAAGTATGACTCCGGTCAGAACCCCTGTCCCGGCTGATCTCAGCACTATTTGAAAAGTCACTTGAGACTTATTTGCGCCAAGTGCATATGCAGCCTCTCTGAGAGTGGATGGAACGAGTTTAAGCATTTCTTCAGTTGTACGCAATACAACCGGGATCATAATGATGGAAAGTGCAATTGCTCCTGCCCATCCGTTGAATTTCCCGACAGGTTTTACGAACATTGCATATGCAAATGTTCCGATAACAATGGAAGGAACACTTACCATAATGTCGGAAAGTATGCTTATTGTCTGAGAAAGTTTTGATTCTCTGGAATATTCCGAAACAAAAATGCCTCCTAAAATTCCCATCGGAACCCCGATCGTTAC